>JAUZOU010000292.1 GCA_030706285.1 Bacteroidota bacterium | reverse complement strand
TGGACTCTGCGCATCATTGATAATGATCGGATCGACCCAGTTTGTCCACCTGAAATATTTCTTTTTCTGAGCATCGGTCATTGCACCCCACAATTCATAGAACTTGGCCTTGACACGATAGATCACGACGTGATTCGGAATCTTAAAGTTGGTCAGGTAATACGCCACACCATTGCTCAACGCGATTCCGTTATTGACATCAACTGTCTGGACAGAAGGCCTCCAGCAAGCAGGATCAACTTCTTCATAGCTTTTGCTGTCCTGTGCCTGGTCAATCATCTGTTGACAACCGGCTATACACCTGAAATCAGGAGCAGTCGCCGATACTTCTGCCGGTGTCAACCGCTTATTGACGAAGCACGCTGTCACAATCCATTTTTCAAATTTCGTCCGGTCATCTTCGGTCGCTTCTCTTCCAAGCCAAAGAGGAATGCTGTCCATAGCCGCAGCGATGGCATGAGAAATCTGTTCATTGGTAGGAATAAACACCGTACTTAGGAAACTCTCCGACCTCATGTTCCAATAGGGCAATCCCTCGGATGTATATCTGTCCATCAACGTGTTCCTGGCCGACATGACCGAATCGTACGTGGTGTTGCCCATTTTATCGACACCTGTCGGGGTACTTGATTCTTTGTCAAAATAAGTTTCTTCGTAACGTTCGACAAGCGAGACGAACGTGGAATAATCCGGTCCAAGGCCCTTTACTAATTGATAAACCGATTTGCGAATGGGAATGACTCCACTGACATAATAAATGTAGCCATTGTCGGCTTTTATTTTTTTAACCAGCTTATAGTCATCTAAATATGTTTCTCCATCCTTCACATAGACCCAGACATTTTTCCCAAGTCGGGTAACCAGACCAAATTCGTTGGTCAATTTTGTCGGATCAATTGAAATATCGGATACGCAATTCCGGGCAAAAGAAGCATCATTGCCGGAAATCCGTTTGGCCATTGCTTCATTGTCGCAAACAATAAATGTATAGCCCTTATTGGTAGCTGTCTCTTTGTACATGCCCTGAGTATCCAATACAGAATCAATGGCCGTTAGTTCAGGCTGGCTCTTGATGTAACTTTCAATGTCACCCGACCAGATGATAAAATCCTTTGAGACCATTTTTGCACGGGAATAATGGCTGTCCCACTCATCCTGGCATGAGAGTAAACTACCCATGATCAGGGTACATCCAATATAAGTCAGTAATTTCAACGTTCTCATACACTTGATTAATTTTCGGAAATCGGAATAAATTCCACATAATCCCACATTTGACGATAGCTGCTACTGGTTTTGGCGTTGATGTCCATCATCGTTATCTTGAAGGTATGGCTTTCGGACTTGTCAAAATCCACTTCATTCCATAACACATCGGCAGCAAGGCCGCTGGCTAATTTATTAGACTGCTTGGCCGTTTCAATAAATTTTCCAGGTAGTCCTTTCCAGACATAGATTGACTTTTGCTGATCGTCCAACGAGAACTTTGTCAGACTTCCACCTGTATAATAGCTGTTCAGACTTGCAGTTCCTGCATAATAGAAGACTACTTTGTATTTACCTTTGACAATGGTCGGTGTTTTGAATTGTATCCATCCGGCATAGCCCAGATTGACCGTCATCAAATTATCCATATAGGCTCCATATTTGTTGGTGGTCTTTTCCGTTGAACTAATATAGCAGCATTTGAAATAACCAACTTTCCTCCAGGTTGAATAGGACGATTTTGTCGAATTGGCCACATAGGCGAACGAAGAAATCGTTCCGAAATTGCCATCCCGCTGATCCAGACTTAAATCCAACGGATACTCTTTGACGGATAATGGCGTATAAAACAACTCCCCAAGATTCTTCGCCGCACCATACGCATTGATGAACGATATGATATCAGGGTAATTGCAAAAATCCCATCTGACTTTGACCGGTGTCGGCTCATAAATCGGCATCACGTTATCCACCTTGTGAATCAGGCCATTGCGCGCCGTTATGTTGCTTCTGATAATCGTCGCACAATTGTTGATCATGTCGGCTCCGCCCACCGACTGAAAGGCCATCACCTCACCCGGCAATTCGGTATCCAGCAGATTTATCTGCCCTGCTTCCTGAAAACTGAACAGCTCACTTTTGGTATAGTTTTTATTCATAAAGTGATACTTCACATATTGATTCAATGCATTGGTCGTATCGGTGTAATTGTTGCCGGCCCCCAATGATGAAACCAACCCATCCAATGTAGAAATGCCGGCCTTTTTATATACCTCATCCGGAACGGCGAAACAGGTGAACCTCACATCATTCACCGAATAACTGCCATCAAGATTGTACACGGTATCGGAACAAACGGCAATCGTTTGATCGAAGCCTGTCTTTTCTATCGCATCAACGAAGATCGTATAGTTCTTATAGTTTTTCAACACGTCAAGAATTGTCTCAGCCAGCGGGTGGATCACCCCGCTCATGGTGTACACTTCTCCGTTGGACGTTGCCCTGGCCAACGCTTTTACTTTGGCCTGATTGTTTAAATAAATGGAAAGAGAATCCTGCAATTTCGAATCAGGCAAATCCACATCATCGACGTCCTTGTTGATGTAGCCGTAAGAAGCAGACAAATAGGAACCGAACAATGTCTTTATCGGTATGGAGCCGGCTTCCACATAATTGATGAAGGAGGATTCCTCCATATCGTAATTCAGAATATTGACCTGAACGACACTCCTGGCATACGATTTGCTGAGTTCGGTCACAGAGCTGACGCCTTTCCATGCCAGAAACGCCTTCATGGCATCATTGTCAGGCGCAAATACGGTAGACGTCGTACTGGCATCATTGAGCGCATTGTACATATCAGCATACTTCAACAGCTCAATCCATAATGAAAACGTTCCTTCATTCTTTTGCAGGTAGGAAGCATTGGTCAATTCAAGGTCATCACCTGTTTTTTGCACATACGTCTGATTCATGAACGGATCTTCGCATGCGATGAAAACAAGGAGCAATAACGGTAGTAAGCATATTTTTTTCATGGCTGCATCAATAATAATATGGATTTTGAACCAGTGCACTATTGGCTTTCAATTCGGATTGAGCAATCGGCAGAAATAGAGCATCATCATTGCTAAGGACAGAATTCAACCAGGATTCACTGGCTTGCTTGTTGTACTTGGTCACATTTTCGACAAGAAAGACACTCTTATATTTATTATTATTCCTTCTTCCGAATCTCAGGATATCGTACCAGCTTTTACCTTCACCGACAAACTCCATCCGGCGCTCATAGAGAATGAGTCCCAACATGTCTTGTTCGCTCAAGTCGTCCGTATATTCGATCTTCGCCAGATTGGAACGGGTTCTGATATCATTCACCAGTTCCAGCGCTTTTTTCCAATCTTCCCGCGAGTCGCTTCTGAGCACCAATGCTTCTGCTTTCATCAAATAAATTTCAGCCATACGATAAATGATGAAATTGGGATCGTAATACGTTTGGGTTCGCTTTTCAGAATAGGTCTTTGCTCCGCAATATTTCCATACGTAGCCCTTCGTCGCTACATCATATCCAGCTGGATCGTCGGTATAGTATCCGCCATACATTGTTCTGACAGCTTCAAGTTGATTTTCGAACGTATAGGTATATTCAGCATTGAATTCGGTCAACAACGACTGAGAAATCTGATACAGCCGGTCAGTGGCCAGATTATCAAATAAAATCGGCAATGTGTTCGTCTGCTTTCTCTCATAGCTCCATTGAATTTCAAAAATCGATTCGTTGCTATTCCCCGGATTGAACATGGAAAACCATTTATCGTGTGTCGGCGTGGAAAGCAGCACCGGTGCTTTGGCTGAAGTGGCATTGAGCAGGTAATCACAATATTCGATGGCTTTATCGTAATCTTCCGACCAAAGACAAACATCGGCCATCAACGCATACAGTGCCCATTTTGTAGCCCGGCCTTTTGTTTCCCAGGTTGTTTCATAGGCTTCTTTTGCTGCTCCGGTCGCCAGTGCCGCTTCAACATCGCTCTTGATCTGCTTGATAATCTCCGATTCGCTGGATTTGGCAATGCGGTAGGAATGGGAATCATCCTCAAAGGGAACTGTAATCAGAGGGACCTCCCGCCAATTCCTGACCAGGTAGAAATAAGTCAATGCCCGTAAGAAATAGGCCTCGCAGTAATTGGAATTCAGCTCTTCCTGCTTATACGTCTCATCTCGTTCCTTCGCTTTTTCCGCGTTAGCCAATACCACATTCGCGATGTTGATGACTTGGTAAAACGGTCCCCAATTGCAAAGACTTT
>JAUZOU010000291.1 GCA_030706285.1 Bacteroidota bacterium | reverse complement strand
TCACTTGCTTGTTGGTTGTCACTGTCACAGCTCAGAATAGTCGTCTGAACGAACTTGAAAAGAAACGGAAAGCAGCACTTCAACGTATTGAGGTAACCTCCCATCAGCTGGACAAAAACAAGGCCACAGCTAAAAATACGCTCTATAAGCTGAATGTCCTCAACGATCAGATTAAGGTTCGTGAACAGTATATTGGCTCATTGGACGGCGAACTTACCAAACTCGATAAAGGCATCGAAGAGCTCAAATCAGAATATGAAGAAATGAGCCGCCAGCTCAGTGTAAAAAAAGAGCAATATGCCAGGTCTTTGCGCTTGATGGCCCGTCGTAACAAATCAGAAGACAGACTGATGTTCATCCTGTCTTCCAAGGATTTAAACCAGCTGAACAGACGCATGCGCTACCTAAGCGAATATGCGGAATATCAAAAAATCCAGGCGATCGAGATTACCAACAAGCAAACCGATCTGAAAGAAAAGAGCCTGGAATTGCAACAAGCGTATAAAGAAAAAGAAGCGGTAAAGGATAAACAGGTAGCCGAAACCAACCAGCTGAATAAAGAAAAAACCCAAAAGTCAGATCTCATCAATCACCTGAAGAAGGAAGAAAAAACGCTGTCAGCGGATATCAGGAAGCAAAAAAGGCTGGCAGATCAATTGAACCGCCAGATTGATAATATCATAGCCGAAGAAGCGCGTAAGGCGGCAGCGGCAGCGGCTAAAGAGAAAAATAGGTCCAAGCCTGAAACCAAGGGTGGCTATGCCATGACAGAACAGGAAAAATCGCTTTCAGGCGATTTCGGCAGACTTCAGGGACGGTTGCCTTATCCGGTTTCATCCCCGGGGACCATTGTCGTTCATTTCGGCGAACAGAAATATCAGGATTTGAAATATGTTCAGAACAGCAGTAAAGGCATCGACATACAGACAAGACCCGGCACTTCGGCCTTGGCTGTCTATAAAGGTGTCGTGACCAAGATCTTTGTATTGCCCGGGTTCAACAGTTCGGTCATCGTAAGACACGGCAATTACCTGAGTGTCTATGCCAACCTGGTTTCGCTGACGGTCAAAGTCGGAGATAAAGTCAGAACCGGGGAACCGATAGGAAAGATTTATGTGGACGCTGACCAAAACAACCAGACAATTTTGCATTTCCAGTTGTTCAAGGATACTCAGCGACTGAATCCGGAACTTTGGCTACACAAGTGACAAGCCGTCCAGGATCTTAACGTACAATCCGATGCTTTCGTGTATTTCTTCCAGAACGATGAATTCGTTGGCCGTATGCGAGCGTGATGATTGTCCCGGCCCGATCTTGAGTGTGGTAAAAGGCATCCGTGCCTGGTCGGACAAGGTTGGAGAACCGTAGGGTACTCTTCCGGCTGCGATGCAGGCTTTGACAAACGGATGATCCATTTCGATGCGGGACGAATTCAACCGGAATGAACGGGCTTTTACGTCGCAGCTGACACTTCCTGCGATTTCTTCATACAATCGTTCCGGACTGTAGAATTCATTGATGCGGACATCCACCACAAACTGGCAAAGATCGGGCACGACATTGTGCTGAGTGCCGGCGTTGATCTGTGTCACGGTCATTTTGACCGGTCCGAGGAAATTGGAATATTGAGGAAATAAGTAAGTTCTGAACCATTCAATATCTTTCAAGGCCTTGTAAATGGCATTTTCACCTTCATTTCTGGCTGCATGGCCCGCTTTCCCAAAGACCGAGCAGTCAAGTACCATCAAGCCTTTTTCGGCCACGGCCGGCTGCATGTTGGTCGGTTCGCCGACAATGCCCAGATCGATGGGAGGCAATGCCGGAAGTAACGCTTCGATCCCATTTTTCCCTGTGATTTCTTCTTCCGCCGAAATGCCAAGAATCAGGTTGTACGATTGTGGAAAGGCACTCAATATCCGAAAAGCCTGGATCAGGCAACAAAGGCTGGCTCCGGCATCGTTGCTCCCGAGCCCGAATAACTGGCCATCTGTTTCATACGGTCTGTGCGGATCGGTGTTCCAACCGTCCACCGGTTTTACAGTATCCATATGCGAATTGAGCAAAATCGTCGGCCGGCTTTTCTGATAGCCTGGAGCCGCACACCATAAATTATGCTGTACTCTGTTGACGGAGAACCCTCGTTCTGACAGCCAGGCGGTCAGAAAATCGGCTCTTTTCCCTTCTTCCCTGCTGATGGCAGGAATGGTAATCAGTTGTTTCAACAGATCGGTTGCTTCGTTGTAATAGTTTTCGTACATGGTCTACTCAAGTACTTGGTTTGACGCAAAGATAAAAATCTTCCTGCAGAAAGCCTTTCCCATAAACATATATTCCGGTTTTATTGTTAATATTGCACATCACCATTAAAAATGTGCAATATGATGCCCATCCATTTTGCGAAGTTGGTCCCTGAACAGGCCAAAAAACTCGGCCATAAGCCTGTTATGCGATACCGAGATGAGGCGGAACGAAGCTGGAAGGATATTTCCTGGACGGAGTTTAACAGAGATGTTCAGCGGGCGGCCTCTTCACTGATTGATTCAGGCGTTAAGGAGCAAGTCCATGTCGGTCTGTTTTCACAAAATAAACCGGAATGCCTTGTCGTCGATTTTGCCATCTATTCCATCCGGGCTGTCGGTGTACCCATGTATGCCACCTGCACGACAGCTCAGATTGTCTACATGCTCAATGATGCTGGCATCGAGCTCCTGTTTGTCGGAGAACAATACCAGTATGACAGGGCATTTGAGGCGATGAATGCCGGCTGTTGCCTTAAACAGCTGGTTATTTTCGATACGTCAGTCCGGCTGGCTGTTTCGGACAATATCTCGGTCTATTTTAAAGATTTTCTTCAGAAAGGATACATTAACGACCATGGTCCGGAAGTTGAACAACGCAGGAAAGACGCGTCACCAAAGGATCTGGCCAATATTTTGTACACATCCGGAACGAGTGGCGATTCAAAAGGAGTGTTGCTGACGCATGCGATGTTTCAGGAAGCTATGCGTGTGAACGACCTCAAACTGAGGTATCTTTCTGCGAACGAAGTTTCCCTGTGCTTTTTACCGATGTCGCACATTTTCGAAAAAGCCTGGGATTTGTTTTGCCTGATGAAGGGATACCGGGTAGACATCAACCTGAATCCGATGGCTATCCAGATGATCCTGAAAGAAGTCAGGCCGACGGTTATGTGCAGTGTGCCCCGCTTCTGGGAAAAAATCCATGCCGGTATTTATGCCAATCTCAACAGCAAACCGGCCTATGTCCGGGTACTCTTCCAACGGGGTGTCAGTATCGGTAAGAAATTTCATCTCGATTACAAGCGCAACGGACTGAGACCTCCCTTCTGGCTTTGGGCCAGTTATTGTTTTTATAGCCAAACTATTTTTCACATTGTCAAGAAGACCATCGGCATTGAACGAGGTACCTTTTTCCCTGTGGCCGGCGCGAAATTGTCAGAAGAGCTGTGTGACTTCTTCCGTTCGATCGGTGTCAGACTGGTTCTTGGTTATGGACTGACCGAAAGTACGGCAACCGTTTCCTGCCTTGATCAGACTCATTATTATACCAATACGGCAGGAAGCATTATCGATGGTCTGCAGGTCAAAATCGGTGCGGACCAGGAGATTTTGCTGAAAGGAAAAACCATCACGCCGGGCTATTACAACAGACCTGAAATAACGGAAGCCTCGTTTACCAAGGATGGCTTCTTTCGAACCGGTGATGCCGGTGCGATTGACGAACATGGCCATTTGATCATTACAGAACGGATCAAGGATTTGTTCAAGACATCAAACGGCAAATACATCGCCCCACAGCAAATCGAGACGGCTCTTTCCAAAGATCCTTACATTGATATGGCCGCCGTCATCGGAGATGGTTGTCAATACGTATCGGCACTTATTGTACCGAATTTGAAAGAGGTTCAGAATCTGGCAGCCAGTTTGGGCGTGACAGCCGATACGACGGAAGCCCTCCTGAAAGATGATCGGCTGTACGTTTTTTTCGAAGACCATATTCGTAAACTTCAAAAAAACATGGCCGGTTTTGAACAGATCAGACGATTTACTTTATTGTCAAAACCGTTTTCAGTAGAGGAAGGAGAGCTGACCAACACATTAAAGTTGCGGAGAAAGGTTATTGCGGCCCATTATGCCGAAATCATACAGGGAATGTACTGATTTTTTAACTATCTTTGCACAGCTAAAAAATGTTTCATTTATGACGACGACCGAACAGATAAAAGAAGTTCAGGAACGCGAGCACGCGTTGAGGAGGTATCTTTGACATCGATACAAAGAT
>JAUZOU010000290.1 GCA_030706285.1 Bacteroidota bacterium | reverse complement strand
TTGCGAATTAAAATACGATGGTACCTCCATTTCATTGACCTATGAAAACGGAAGGTTGGTCAAGGCATTGACCAGAGGGGACGGACAACGAGGCGACAATGTCACTGAGAACATAAAGACAATCAGGAGTATTCCATTGACGTTATTAGGCGAAGACTATCCGGATGACTTTGAAATGCGTGGCGAAATTCTGATGCCGTGGAAAGTCTTCGAATCACTGAATGAAGAACGGGAACAGCAAGAAGAACCGCTGTTCGCCAATCCCAGAAATGCTGCTTCCGGAACGCTTAAATCTCAGAACTCGTCTGTTGTTGCCTCACGTAAACTGGCCTCCTATCTATATTACATGTTAGGTGAAAATCTGCCATCAGACAGCCATTTTGAAAACCTGGACCGGGCCAGGAAATGGGGATTCCCAATTTCTGACGCTATGCGCAAATGTGAAACACTGGATGACGTCCTGGCTTTCATCAATTTTTGGGACAAGGCAAGGAAAGACCTTCCGGTAGCCACCGATGGCATTGTCCTGAAAGTCGATTCACTGAAACAACAGCAACGTCTGGGCTATACAGCCAAATCGCCCAGATGGGCCATCGCCTATAAATTCCAGGCTGAAAGGGCACTAACGCGCTTGAATGCTGTCTCGTTTCAGGTAGGACGGACAGGAGCCGTGACGCCCGTTGCCAATCTGGATCCTGTCCAATTGTCAGGAACAATCGTCAAACGAGCCTCGCTACACAATGACGACATCATTCAATCACTTGATCTTTATATCGGTGATATGGTCTATGTTGAAAAAGGAGGAGAAATTATTCCGAAAATCGTGGGCGTTGACCTGGATTCCAGACTGTTGGTAGGAGACAAGGTTCACTTTATCAAAAATTGCCCCGAATGCGGTACACCATTGATCCGTTATGAAGGAGAAGCCGCCCACTATTGTCCGAATCAGAGTGATTGTCCACCACAGATCAAAGCCAGACTGGAGCACTTTATTCACCGCAAGGCTATGAACATCGAAGGATTAGGAACAGAAACAGTCGATGCCTTGTATAAGGCTGGCATTGTTCTCAATCCGGCAGCACTATACAAGCTGGACGGACATACCCTGGCCAATATGGAAAGGCTGGGGGATAAGTCAGCCAGAAACATCCTGAAGAGTTTGAAAGCCTCCAGGGACGTTCCCTTTGAACGCCTGTTGTTTGCTCTTGGCATTCGGTTTGTCGGAGAGACGGTGGCCAAAAAACTGGCCAAAGCATTTAAAAATATGGATGCACTGGCCGTAGCTTCGCTGGAAGACCTGACCAGTGTGGACGAAGTGGGCATTAAGATTGCAGAAAGTGTCGTTGCTTATTTTGCTTCTCCCTCAAACCTTAAATTGATAGAAAACCTTAAGGAAGCAGGATTAAAAATGGAAATTTCCAACGAACAATCAATAGATCATACAGAAATTCTTGCACACAAGATAATCGTTATAAGCGGCACATTTTCAATTTATTCAAGAGAAGAATATAAAGTAATGATTGAAAATAATGGTGGAAAAAATGCCTCGTCTGTTTCCAGCAAAACAAGCTTTATCCTGGCTGGAGAAAACATGGGGCCTGCAAAACTGGATAAAGCTTCCGAACTTGGTATCCCACTGATTTCCGAAGAAGAATTCCTGACTATGCTTGAAAACTAAGACAAATCAAAAATCCCAAACAGCATGATCAACTTTTTCCTGAAAGCCAAAACGCAACAATTAAGACATGATTTTAAACGGCCAAAACGGTTGAAGATCTATGAAGACATTCATCAGGTGCTCCTGTTTTTCGACTTCAACAGAATAAATCAAGTTATTTCTATTGTCGACGCGTTAAAAAAAGACGGTAAAATCGTTCATGCCTATACCTTTTGCAAAAAAAACACGCCCACTCCCGGTGTGCCTAAAGAAATACACATCCTGACAACAAAGGCTCTGAACATCATCGGCATTCCTTCAACTGAAAAATTGGCTGGACTGCAAGATGATACGCTCATCGATCTGACAATGATGGCATCACCTGTGACAGATTACCTGTTTTTCCATTCCAGCGCTGACTACCGGATCGGTTTTCATCGGGATTTTCCGCAACTTTTTGATTTGCTGCTGGAGTTTGATCAGGTACATGACTTCTCGTTTTTTTCAAACCAGCTGCTATTTTACATGAAAAGTATTCGTACTAGCTAGTATTTTTCGTACTTTTGTCAACTGTTTTTACATGCATGTCAACACCATGCACCATTAGGTAAACAGATTTTTTTTACCCGACTAATTGCCGGAAAAGGATGATAAACTCCAAGTTGACAGGTTTGGGAGTGGCGCTGATCACTCCCTTTAAGGAAGATGACAGCGTTGATTATAAAGCGCTGGGCAATTTGATTGAATATCAAATCAAAAATGGTATCGATTATCTGGTGATTTTGGCGACAACAGCTGAAACCGTCACCATGACGGAAACTGAAAAAAAGGAGGTAGGTTCATTTATCATCAATCGTGTGAACGGACGAGTACCCATTGTCATGGGAATAGGTGGTAACTGCACCAGAGCTGTCGTTGAAGAATTACAGACGCGCGATTTGACAGGTGTGGATGCCATACTTTCCGTAACCCCTTATTATAATAAACCTTCCCAGGAAGGGCTTTATCAGCATTACAGCGCCATTGCAAAGGCAGCCCCACTTCCTGTTATACTTTACAATGTCCCAGGCCGTACAGGCGTCAACATGACGGCTGAAACGACACTACGGTTGGCTAAGGAATTCCCAGGAATCATTGCCATAAAAGAAGCATCCGGTAATATTACTCAGGTAGACGAGATTATCAAAAATAAGCCTTCACATTTTATGGTTATTTCCGGTGATGACGGCATTACTTACCCACTGTTGACCATGGGCGCAGTCGGGGTCATTTCTGTCATAGGAAACGCCTTTCCAAAGGAATTCGGTCGAATGGTACGTCTGGGTTTGGCCGGAGATTACAAGAATGCACTCAAGATACACCGCCGGTTTACAGAACTTTTTAACCTATTGTTTGTGGATGGAAATCCGGCAGGTGTCAAATGTATGCTGCATGCCATGGGCTTCATCGAGAATAAGCTGAGATTACCGTTGGTTCCGACCCGCATGACCACGTATGAAAAAATCCGTGCAGTACTGGATGAATTGAATATAAAGTATTAAGAAACGATATGAACATTTTGTACAGTTGGCTAAACGATTTTCTGGATTTTAATCTGACTCCGGAAGAAACAGCCAAAACGTTGACTTCCATCGGACTTGAAAATGGTCCTGTTGAAGAAATTGAGACCATTCGTGGTGGACTGGAAGGACTTGTCATCGGAGAAGTCCTTACCTGCATTCAGCATCCTGATTCCGACCATCTGCACCTGACTACCGTCAACATTGGTCTGCCTGAACCGCTTAAGATTGTTTGCGGAGCACCCAATGTAGCCGCAGGGCAGAAAGTTATCGTCGCCACCATCGGTACCAAACTCTATATGGGCGATGAATGTGTGACGATCAAAAAATCAAAAATCCGTGGTCAGGAATCTTTTGGCATGATTTGTGCCGAAGATGAAATCGGAATCGGCACCAGCCATGACGGCATTATCGAACTACCTGAAACAGCGAAAGTCGGTACCCTTGCCAAAGATTATTACGATGTCAAAAAAGAGTATGTACTGGAAGTCGACATCACACCAAACAGAGCGGATGCCTTTTCGCATTATGGTGTAGCAAGAGACCTGGCTGCCAACCTCAAACAAACCAATCCTGGCATTCAATTAAAAAAGCCATCTGTCGATACGTTTCAGGTAGACAATCAGTCCTATCCGGTCCGGGTCTCTGTTGAAACGCCTGAAGCCTGCATTCGTTATTCGGGTGTGACAGTTTCAGGTATACACGTCGGAGAATCGCCCAAATGGCTGCAAGATAGATTGAGATTGATTGGCTTGCGTCCCATCAATAATGTGGTGGATGTAACGAATTATATCCTTCATGAAACGGGCCATCCGATGCATGCTTTTGACGGCTCAAAAATTACCGGAGATGCCATCCACGTAAAAACGGTTGAAGCAGGTACGAAGTTTACAACCCTCGATGGGGTAGAACGCACCCTTGATGCTGCCGATCTGATGATCTGCAACGATAAGGAACCGATGTGTATGGCCGGTGTATTCGGAGGACTTGATTCAAGCGTAACTGAAACTACGACCAAGGTCTTTCTGGAATCAGCCTGTTTCCATCCGGTTTGGATTCGCAAAACAGCCCGCAGATATGGATTGAATACGGATTCATCCTTCCGGTTCGAACGT
>JAUZOU010000029.1 GCA_030706285.1 Bacteroidota bacterium | reverse complement strand
TGTACTGTATTGACGGTGAGGGTTGGATTGAAGTAGAAGGGAATCAACAAAAACTGTCAACGGGTGAAGTGGTTATCTTACCGAAAGGGAAAGCGCATAGTTATGGAAGCAGTCATACACATCCCTGGAGCATTTATTGGATACACTTTGACGGCAATATGGCGCCTTATTTTTGTGAAGGGATGGAAAAACCTCTTTTAATTACGATCGGGAAAGATTCAAGAATTGAAGATCGGCTCGCACTCTTCGAAGACATTTTTTCAACGCTTAAAAATGGATATAGCAAAATCAATCTTGACTACAGCGTTACCGTTTTATTTCATTTTTTGGGATCCTTGAAATTTATGAATGCTTTTCGATGCAGTCTTTCCGATCGCCAATCAAAAAGAGACATAATTGAGGAGGCCATCTATTTTATGAGAGAAAACATACATCGTCAACTAAAAAATGAGGAAATTGCTCAATTTACAAAATACTCTGTCTCACATTTTAGCCTGTTGTTTAAAGAAAAGACCGGTTACAGTCCCTTGAATTATTTTAATCAACTTCGAATTCAGGCAGCTTGTCATCAGTTGGATTTCACAGACCTGCAAATAAATCAAATTGCAAAGATGACGGGATTTGATGATCCGTTTTATTTCAGTCGCATTTTTAGTAAAATAATGGGCTGTTCTCCAAGTGATTATAGAAGACGAGTAAAAGGATAGGTTTCAGTGCCGGGTGTCATCCATCCGAAACAGGCCTCCTTTTGATTATAGCTTACGGATAAACGCAGCGATACCAAGAGCACATTCTGCAACCCGTTCGTAATCGACTATACCGGGAGTGTCTTTTGGGGTATGTGTTATTTCCTGACATTCCATATTTTCAATAAACCATTGTGACGTTACGGCAATAGCCGGACATCCTTGTTGCAGGAACAGACTGTGGTCGCCTTGATACCAAGGTTTGCCTTCTATCAGTTCCGGGGCTTCTCTAAGCACTTCGTGCAGCGTATCCGACAGATCCTCCGGCAGTCCGATAGGCGAAAAGCAGGAAAGGCCTTCTTTATATCCGGCACCGTCAATATTGATGTTCAGAAGAATGTCACCGAACCGGCCCGCATGCTGTTCGATGTACTTGACTTGCCCTGGTGCGCCGTAATAATCCTCTCCGTTAAAAACGACCAATTCGATGGGATAGTTGGGAGCATCATCTTTCAATAACTCAGCCAATAGCAATAGGACCGTTATCCCCGTTCCATTATCGATGGCACCCGGCGTACCGATTTTGGTATCGATATGAGCGGTGATGACGATCCGTTTTCCCGTCGGGTTGTTCCCCCTCCTGGCAATGACATTGAAGGCAGTTTCGGGTATACGTGTTGCCTTTGAAGCCAATTTAACCGTTTGTCCTGTATAAGCGAGCAGCCTTTCGCCCTCTGTTTCTTTCATAAAAACCGAAGGAATGTCGAAATCGCCGTCTTCAAACAAAGGGAACGGATAGACACCGCCTGCTGTGGCCGAATTGCGTGCAGTCGCACAAACCAGCGCTTTCGGATGACCGTTTTCCAATAGGGAAATAAGCTGTTGATGCGCTTCCGGGTTCCAAAAAGGGAAATGCTTCGGGGCAATTTGTTGAGTGGCAATTTCACCATACAAGAGAACAATTTTGTCCTGAATATCTGTCTTCTCCAATAGAGTGACGGTATTTATAGCAAGCAACTCCCCTTCCACCAAACAGCCTAATGAATACTGTGAAGAAAAGACCTCAAAGGATAGACCGTGACAGGTCAATGCTGCGCCATCGGTTTGCCAGTCAATCACTGAGAGTCCGGTGGTTTCGGTTTGCCAACCTGACTCTTTCAACTGGCTCTCCGTATAGGCGGTCGCCTTACGGTTTGCATCGCTTCCTACACGACGTTCACCGATTTCAGAACACAGTACTTGCAACTGTAATTTCGATTTTTCCGATAATGCTTTTTTGTCCATAGTTAATTTTATATTGGTAAGTGGACAAAAGTAGGTCTTTAAAAAAAGGGAAAATTGTAAAAAAGAGACAAGTACGATTAATCAAAATAATCGGAATGCGGCGGGCAAACGGCAAGATACTCGCCCGGTGTATAGCCTGAAAGGGCTTTGAAGTCCTTAATCATGTGCGACTGGTCGAAGTAACCGCAATCATAAGCAAGGGCGGACAACGATCGCTGTTGATCCGTTTCAAGCATGTGTAATGCCCGTTGGAAGCGGATGGTACGCGAGTACTCTTTCGGGTGGGCCCCGATATGTTCAGAGAACACCCGGCTGAACTGTTTGGTACTCAAGCAGGCAGCATCGGCAAGTCTGGCTATATCGGTCTGACCAGCATTGATCAGCCGGATGGCCGTTTCTACCCGCTTCTGGTTATGCTCCGCAAGCCGGATCAACGAAGCTGAATCGCCAACCGTTTTCAGCAACCAGTAATGCCTGACGTAAGGTCTAAGCATTACTGCGGGTTGTATGATTCTGAAATCTTCCATAAAACAATTATATAGAAAAAAGCATTGATTTATAGTGGTATAGACTTAAAATAATGGATTTATCTCATTTACACTAGCGGCTGGACAGTTTCCTCATTTAGAGCCTGAAGCGATATTTTTGTATTCTTCCTGCTTCTTTTTAGGCAACTTCAGGATCACTTGATCAACCGAATGTAAAATCAACTCTTTGATTAATTCATCCGGAACATCACTGTCCAGTGTGACCAAATTTCAAGAGCCTCACTTCTTTTCTCTTAACAAAGAAACCATCTTCTGCTAAATAAATCAGTCATCTTTTAAATTTTCTTCAAGGAGCTAATTAAGTAGCTGTCCGACAAACTTTATTTCACTATTTTTGCCCATATGGTTGTATGTTGGTGGTACAACAAATTTACCATATCAGGGGAGTTTTCCAATATATTTTGGGAGACTCCCTTTTGCATGATGGCTAATTCTCAAGTTTTTATCGGACAGTAGTGATTCTCAAATACCTTTCATCTATTGACCAAGCAAATGCCCATACACCCAATATACCTTGTGTGCCTCTTGCTGCGTTATGCTGCGTCCGATGTGAATTACCAATCCGTTTTGTCTTCCAAGACAACGCCATCTGTTATGCCAAGGCCTTGCAATGAACCACTCTTACTTTGAATACAAATCATCGTTAATGGTGTGTTTCCGGTATTTTTCCATGCACGCTTGCCATCAGGCGAAACGCGGACCACACTACCTTCTGAAATAGGAAAATGATTTCCATCAACCTGAAATTCGCCTTCACCTTTTAACACAATGTAAAGCTCTTCATTCGTTTTGTGGATGTGAAGGAAATCGCCACCAGCTCCGGCAGGAACAACTGTAAATGAGACCTCTGCACCAGTACTTTGTAAGGGCTCACCGACAAAAACCTTTCCCGGTACCTCGACATCAGGAGCAATGACAAATAGATGCTCACTCAACTGATCAAAATTGCCTATCGTTGCAGCTGCATAATTTTCCGCTGCCGAAATTTTTTCTACTTTTTTCATTTTTTGTATTATTGATTCGCACATTAATTACCAAAAGTTACCAGCCAACTTTTATAATGCAAAGATATGGTACAGATAAACACCAATCAAGTAGACACCTATAAGTGAGCTGGTTACAAAAACGAAACCTTTACTGTAAACGAACAACTTATGAAATGACTTTTGTTGAAAACTATTTTTCAGACGATAAATGGCGGACTTATTATTCGGTGCATTTAATACTATTAGTTACTTTTGTAGCGCAAATAGACGTTATAATGCAAAAAAGCAAGAATCATGAGCAAAATAAAACTAGCAGACGAGTTTAACCCGAAGTGTCCTATCAGGAACATTCTTTCACGCATAAGCGACAAATGGTCTATTCTTGTATTGTACACCTTGCAAGAAAATGAAGTGATTCGATTTAAAGAATTACAGCGTTGCATCCCTGATATCTCGCAAAAGATGCTGACCGTTACTCTTCGCACGTTGGAAGAAGATGGTTTGGTAAACAGAAAAGTCTACGCCGAAATACCACCAAAAGTTGAATACACTCTGACAGACCGGGCGAAATCCCTGTTGCCCCACATCAACACACTGATAGCGTGGGCAAATGAAAATCTGGAGGCTATCATGAATAATCGTAAAAAAGCATCAAAGCAATACTGAAGGTGTATACGGAAACAGTCGCCAGAGCCGTCACGATACAAAGTCCATACCAATCAACCATCTGATTTGTAAGGGTTCCCTTACAAAAAATACCGCAAAAAATTAAGTAAAAAATGCTTAATGCCGGTACAATTTGCTTTCTTTCTGTCTATTTTTACACCGATAAGTATGACTGACGTCAGCAAATGCACTGATTTATAAGTCAGGATGATAGTTGAACTTTCAAAATAAACAAAGTAGGCATATGATGAAAAAATCTACCCTTTTACTCATGGCTGCCTGTCTGATGGTGCTAAGCTCATTTGCGCAGCAACCACCACAACGCAGCAAGGTCGTATTCAAGCTCCAAGTACACGACACCACTATTTATGTAGGAGACACCTTATTGATCAATGCAACAGCCAAGACACAAGATACGGTTTTTACCCATCCTGACTTTAGTTTGACAATCCGCCCAGAGTACCTCGGAACCTTCACGGGAAAAACGTTTAGTGCTGTAAAACCAGGTTGGGGCTACATTCTTGCCAACTACAATGGTCTGATGGACCAGTGCCGCATCAATGTACTCGACACCATTGTCAGTAAGGACACGATTGCACCAGATCATGATAACCCCGATTGTTTAGTGGCCATCATGAGGATTCTTCCAAAAGACACCATCGTTACAACAGGCAGTGTGATCCAATACAAGGCTCAAATCCTCAAGGACTCTGTATGGACTGACACCCCAGTTACCTGGTCTCTGAAGGGACACGATCTGATCGGCACTATTTCCTCTGACGGCAAATTGACCGTAGCAAGAACCGGCATCTCATTTGTTGTTGCCAAAGGCAATTCCGGCAAAATCATGTCCCGCGTCATCGCCATTAAAGCATTGCCGGCCGATACAACTGGATTAAACACCATCCACATCCTCAGAGTCCTGCCTAATGGAAAAATTCTACCGGGACAAACCATTAAGGAAGGTGGTAAATTTACCCTTGGCGGACTTCCTACGCCATTGAATTTCCTGAACGGAGCTAAAATCTACTTTCCGGTAGGTTCATTGCATGAAGACATTACCTTGCAAGTGAAGATGCCAACCTTTGCCAAGGTTGATTCCACCGGCACCAACATCAGTTTCGGAAGAAAGCGGAAAATTCTGAGCGGTATCACGTTTGAGGTATACGTCAACAACCAACACGTGACCCCCTATTACTTTGACACACCGCTGAATGTAACCGTTCCGTTCAAAAGGGGTTTGATAAAAAATATGGACATCGACATCAACAAACTGAGCGTATTCTTTGCCAAAGACAGTCTGACACTTGATACACTTGGCCTGACCAACATTGTGCTTGATACTGCTTCCAACCAGATTTACGCCAATGTCGCTCATTTCAGCAACCTGGCCATAGCCGAATCCAATGAAGTGCTTTCAGTCAAGGAGATTTCCGCTCCTTCTTCTGTCCTGTTCTACCCAAATCCCGTTGACCAAAGCATGACCATCAATCTGGAAAATACAAAAGCGGCATCCATCGTTATCAGCAACCTGTTGGGACAAACCGTCCTTACAAGACCGGTGACAGCCTCTCAAATAATGATTGACCTATCCAGACTCGGCACTGGCATGTACCAGTTGCAAGTCCTCGACAGTAACAAACAGTTGTTGTCAATAGGCAAACTGCTGAAGAAATAAGAGTGCTAATATAAAGTGATGCTCAGATTGGCTGATTTTTCTCTATGCGAGCTTGCATGAAAAAAGGTTAGCTACAACCTAAGCAATCCGCCCACCAAAAAAAACAGGAATCCGTCCGCCGACCGATCCCTGTTTTTTTGTTTTAACCTTAACGAGGGACGCTAGCCGTCACGGCAAACGCCCCCCTTTCTCACCAAAAAAACAAATACCTAATAAGAAACTATAAAACCTCTATACGAAATGTTAACAAAAAACCGGTCGACATTGTTCAACGTCGACCGGTTTTTGTTAATTTTCAGACAACAATACGACCAAAATAGTTCTGCAGCTGTTCAGAAACAAACAATTTTGATCACTGAAGCACCTCGCGTGCTTACTGCGAGGCACCTTCTACTCCAAGTAGCACGCTAACCCATTCGTAAACAGCAAGGATTGTGCTCACAAAAATCGACCATCATTTCCGATTCTTCAGATGCTTTCTGATCTTAGAAATCGCGACTTCGATCGATTTATCAGGTTCAATGACATTGGACTGCCCCCAGAAATCACCATCGGTAAAACCATCTACTTCATCCGATACGATGACATTCGGTTTCAGTCTGTTCTTGGCATTGAATTCATCTTGACGGAAATTTCTGGTCCAATCCGTAACGGCCATTTCCATAACCGATTCGTAGTTTGTATTGAATAACCGCCGTTTCCAGTTCACCGAAACATCCAGTTCTACCCGGCTATATCCCAGATACCATTCACTGCCTCTGTTCAGGTAATTCACCGTATACCTGGCTTTCATAACATTGACTTTAGCATTCAAAGGTCTTTTCCGGATAAATAGATTGTTAGACAACTCTCTCCGTTCAAGGTTCAAATCGTAAACGGCACTCACCAGTGCCAGCGTCTGCGCATCAATGAATAACTTTCCATAATACAGAGGTTCCGTCAAATGAGGCCGCTGCTTAAAATTGAGCACATACACCTGCCTGTCATCCAACATGGTAGACCGATCGAAACTAAACGTATAATTTTCAAACACGTTATCTGTCAACAAATTTTCAGGCGCCTTCATCACATCCGAAAACAACGTATTATACGGCCCGCCCATCAACTTGAACACAATTGTATCCAGTTTTGAGTAATCCGTACTCTTTCGCACCTTAAACAAAGAAGCCATGTCATTTCGTTCCGACGAATAAGGAAACTTATAGACATCCACTACCGATTCGAGCAGTCCGACATATGTCCTGCGTTTCCGGATGGTCTCCCGGTAAAAAGCCGTCATCAGCGTTGGCTCTTCCACATAATTTTCTTTTCGCTTATTCAGCATCGCCTGGATCAGCGTCTCGGCATTCTTAAATACAACGTTTACCTCCGGCAACGGAACGGCAATCATTTTCAGTCTCAAGCGGTTCTTGCCATTCAGGAAGTCGCCTACCGTGACATAGGCATTCTGGTAACCCATATATGAAACCATCAGCTTTGTATGGCTATACGAAGCAGGCATCCTCAACGAAAATTCGCCTTCTGCGTTGGTAACTGTTGCCCTATTCGTGCCAGTCACCAACACCGAGGCATATGATAACGGTGAACCACTTTCTGCATCAACTACAACGCCCTTGCATAGAAGCGTCAACACCGAATCGGCATTAGCCTGTTGAGCAACAACCGTCCCAGCTAAACCAATCATAAGACAGCCTGTCAGCGTCAGAACAACCTTCAGGCAATCTTCCTTTGAAAAGACATTCCTTAGCTTCATATGATTTGATTAATAACCGATTACGTTTTGATCATACAACAAGCGAATTTGCCAAACTGTTCAGCAAGGACGAAAATTCAAGCGATCAATGCTTAATAATCTTCGTACAAACCGTACCACCATTTTCCAGCTTCATTTTTACGAGATAGCAACCGGCACTCAGTCCATTCACAGACACCGACGACGTTTTTCCAGGTACAGACAGTAATTTCTGACCGTTCAAACCAAACACCTCGAGCTGACGGACTGATTCTCCATGCATGAGGTCAATCCGGTCAGTAACCAGCGTCTGCTTCAGGGAAGGTATCACCTGAGAAACAGCATCGAGCGCATCAGGGATGTAGTTGACATTGACCGAACCAGCCCCACTTCTGGCACCATATTCTGAAAATGCCACAACATCATACCGGTGATTGTCTTTGAGCAACGGTAAAGACGGTGCCGTCACCATATAGAACAGCGTATCATCCACCCTGACACCATAACACCTGGCACCTTCCACGGCAGCCCATACCAGATTCGAACCGGAAGCATTCAAACTATCAGGTACGGCCGTTGTTTCCGTTTTGGATTCAGCCTGCCAGCTATCAGAGCCACCAAGTACGGCTGCACGAGTATATGCAGCAGCCTCTGCAACTGTCAGCACAGCCTTCGGACTACTGCCGGTCACCGTACTTCCCGAGTTGCTGTCAGTATAAGAGAAGGTTTTATTACGTCCGGAGACGTCCACCGGATTGTTTGAAGCATTTACACTGCCATACTCGGCAAATAAGGCAGGAATGGTTCCCATACTGATCCAGGCACCAGTTGAAGGCAGAATGTTCATCTTTGTGTTTAAGTACACGGCACGCGGGCTGTTCTGCCATGGACGTCCGAGGTTGTAGGCGCCATCCTGTGAACTGGCCCCGTCAATCGTACAATTGTTGAATACATAGCCGAACGTATTGTCTGCCGCCGTCGAGGGCGCTACAATCACATCACCTCCACTACGGTCTTCCAGATACAGGAGCGATTGGTCAAAAAACACAACGCCATTGCCGAAAATAAAGTCGACGCTCCCATGAATCTCGCAATTCTGATAATACTGTCTGTCTGTTCCAGTATTAGCCGTTAAATGCGTATCCTGAAAACCAGTCAGTTTTACATTCTTGAACACCGCCTTATCAGCATACACTTTCAACGCAACAGCCTGTCCGGCATTTATGCCAGCCGTATTTTTAATGGTCAAATTTTCACAATAGAAATCGTCAGCCAGAATTTCGACCGTCTGGCAGGTAGACGTCGTATAACCTTCCGCTCCACTGTGTTTGTCACCTGTAATGACAACCTGATCCCGGTCAACACCGATCAGCGATACATTGGTCTTGGTTTCTGCCAACGACGGACGTTCATTGTAAACACCCGGCAATACCAGAATGGTAAACGGTTTCGTATTACCAGCCGGAACGGCATCAAAGGCAGACTGAATGGTAATACCATTGCCGTGCCCATTTGCACTGACCACAAAGTCAAACAACTGAGGAGCAACGACCGGTTTGGCTTTTGTTGTAAATGTCAGCGTAAAAGGAACAGAAATACTGTCGAATTCATCCTTGAATGCACCGGCAGGCACTGTCAGCGTATAAGACGTCGCATATTTCAGGTTGGCATACGGTAACGAAACCGTCTTGCCAAGTATGCCAGGAGTCAGTGCCTTATCACCCAGTGTAATTTCCCCCGTACCGGCCAAAACATTTTCACTGAAGAGCAACTTAACGATGCCATTGATCGGTGCATCTGTCGCAGCAGCGACAGGAGTGGATGCAACAACTGAAGGCCGCAGGCTGTCGTTCACCGCAACAGCTTTTTCAAACGCATAAGCCCCTACCGTAAAAAACCAGAACTGAGATTCCTTACCCAGGAAACGTAATTTGACAGGGACAGAGGACTGAGCCGCCGCACTGTGCACCCATGTCCGGTCGTTTGTCCCAATCATGATCGTTTCAATCGTAGACCAAGTACTATCTTTGTCGTTGTATTTCTGAATATAATATTCCTGAGGCGCCGTTCCGCCACCACATTGAATATACATGTCCAACCCACCGACAGAAGGCAGGGTCGGTAACAACATGGCACTGGCCTTGAACGAATAGGTAAATGTTTCCGCTGCACGTGCTCCGGCATTGGCTACCCCTGTGAACGTCAGTGAATCGACAGCAACAGGCACCCGTACCGTAGCGGACGTAGCCGGCATATTGGAGGCACTCGGCGTAAACATAACCAAGGTATCCCCCTTGGCTTGCAGTTCTGTATGGAATGTAACAGACGTTGCGGCAGACACATTACCGGTCAGATCTGTCACAGCCCCTTCAGGAATGGTCAGCGTATAATCCTTGTCATAATCCAGCCCACTGTAGTTGATGTAGACTAGATTGGCATTCGAGCTCGAAATGGCAGGCGTAATCGATTTGGTACCCAACATCGCCTGAACCGAACCTGCTTTGCACGGCTCACTCATCACTAGCGAAATAAATCCGTTGACAGGCATGCTGGCGCCTTCAACAATAGACATCTTGCTCAAGGTCGGATCGACCGTATCCAGCGTCTTGTATGAATAGGAAATTTTAGCGACGGTCGGCGTTCCATTCAGATCTTTGAATGCACCGGCAGGTACGGTAAAAACATAAGACGCATCCGTCGGAATCGTATCATAGTGAATGGTCACGACAGAATCGGCTATGGTTATGTTTTCTTCTTTGATCGTATCGTTGCCAAGTGTGATCGCCCCGGCAGCACGGACCACATTCGAAGAAAACATCAACACGATCGCACCACCATCGTGCGGGATCAAATCGCCATTGACATAATTGATCGATTTCAGTACCGGTACCACTTTGCTTGTCATGCCATAGACAATCAGATCGTGCAAATAGGCATTCTGTGATGCCAGATTACCCTGAAACCGAAGACTCACATTGGTCTTGTTGATATCGAATGTATTGCTCTGCCCGGAGGCCGCCGTTGTATTGGCATTCAACAAGACTACCCAGTCTGCATCCCCGTCACCCTTGCAACTGATGATGCATCCACGAGTACCGCCCGTATAGGAATGCGTGAACGTAGCTTTTGTCACATTGGGAAAGCCAGAAACGATGAAATAGGATGAAACCGGATCTACCTTCTGAGTCTGAATGGCTCCGACAGTTGTTACACCATTCGTATTCTTCGCCGTGTAAGTCGGCATAACCGCCACATTGTACAACGTATATTTGATGCTGTCACCATAATACGTCACAGCTTTGATCGTTGTCTCCGACGATTTGGCACTCGCCGCTGTCCATCCCTGAAAATTTTCATTCAAAAAAAGCTGTTCGGCCGGTTCCGCGGCTTGCACCCGCCAAAGACAAACCAACATCAAACAGGTCAGCAACGTCAAACGTGTTTTCATAGCATATAAAATTTAGGTGTTGACAAAATGAACTCCTAAATAACAAAAAAAATGCTACCCTTTATCATTCAAGCATGTGCAACTATTAATTTATTATGTGTCATTTTTGACAATCCTTACCAAAAGATATTAAAAAGGCACTTCTCAGGCCAAAACCGAAAAAGTGCCTATTCCATTTGTTGACAGTCGACAATTGGTGAGGATGTCATCCATTGCGAAATCACACACTGTCAACACCATACTCTGTCGGAAATCGCCCCGTCCATTCTATAACCGGGAGACTAGCAGGAAGGGTGATTCATGCGTCAATCCAATTGTTCAAACGGAGAATTTTTACTGTGAAACTCCGGTACCAATCGCTTCATCGCACGCACTGTTTCCATAACTTCCACCTTCTTGGCAATGTCAATCATGGCCAGAATAGCCTCCGAAACCTGAGCAAAATCATATTCCCGAACCTTGGCCACCATGATCTTCTCATGCGACGTCGGTATTGTTTCTTCCTTATTGCTGAGCAATTCCTCATAGAGCTTTTCCCCAGGTCGCAACCCAATGAATTCAATCTTGATATCCCTTTCTGGAACCAATCCAGCCAGCTCAATCATCCGTCTGGCCAGATCGACAATCTTCACAGGCTGCCCCATATCAAACACATATATCTCACCTGAATTTCCGAACGAAGCGGCTTCCAGTACCAACCGGCAAGCTTCCGGAATGGTCATGAAATACCGGATAATATCCGGATGCGTTACCGTTACCGGGCCTCCATGTTCGATCTGATCTTTGAAATGTGGAATCACTGAGCCATTCGAACCCAGCACATTACCAAAACGGGTAGTTACAAATGAAATCGGAAGTTCTTTTTTAGCGCATTCCTTTGCCAGAGACTGGATATAAATTTCAGCGATTCTTTTGGATGCCCCCATGACATTGGTCGGATTGACCGCCTTGTCAGTGGAAATCATCACAAACCGCTCCACTTGATATTTGACAGCAAAATCGGCTAAATTTTTCGATCCCATCACATTATCGAGCACGGCCTCACAGGGATTTTCTTCCATCAACGGCACATGCTTATAGGCGGCTGCATGATAAACAACCGTCGGCTTATACGTTCTGAATACAAAATCCAACCGCGCTGCAATACGTACATCGCCGATAACCGGCACAAATTTCAGATCCGGAAATTCTTCCTTCAAATCAAGTCTCAACTGATGCAACGGCGTTTCTGCCACATCCAGTAAAATCAATCTTTTAGGCTTAAATCTCGCCAGCTGCCTGGCAATCTCACTGCCTATCGAGCCAGCCGCACCAGTCACCAGAATTACTTTATCGTTCAGCTGCTGCCCAATCAGTTCCAGATTGATGACAATCTCGTCGCGCCCCAACAAATCCTCAAACTGGATTGGTTTCATCTGGAACGTCAGCCGCCCGTTTTCCTCCACTCCTTCAAACGGAGGTGAAACCAACACTTCAAAGCCATTGCGAAGGCAATCGGACAAAAATTCCTGTTCATTTCTAGCCGTCCTGTAATCAGGAAACAATAAAACATCCACATCTTTCTTGAAAACGTCGAAGTAATTTTTTTTACTACTCAAATTAAAGACCGGCAATCCCTGAATATGCATCTTATTAACTTTGTCATCTCTTGTAACAAAGCCAAGCACCCGATAAGACCGGCCTGCACTTTTGGCAATCCATTGGCTAAGTGCAATACTATGCGCTCCAATGCCATAGATCAACGTCCGTCGTTGTTTCTTTCCCGAATACGTAGCCGAATAGTTATACAGCATAATGATCCAATAACGGACAAACATGAGCAGAATCAAGCTCGTAATAAAGAGTGAAAAGGCAAATAAAGCAGGATATAGCAACTGGTATGACAGCAATAACGTCACAAAGACAATCAGAGAAGGGATGAATACAGTTAAACTCAAACGGCCGATTTCCAAGAACTGCATATGCCTGGTCAATCCCCTGTAAGTCTTTGAAAGATAAAAAACGATCATCAGTGACAGCAGATAAATCATTCCCAACTCCAGCTCTTCATTCGGAAGAATGTCACGTATCTGATACCGATTATGTAATATAACAGTAATTTCAAAACTAATTAAACATAATACCACGTCCAGAAACAACATCCACCAACGATGTTTCATAGACATATCCATCAATTTTTTGATGAAATCTCTGAATCTTTCCAATATGACATTCATCCTATAAACTACTAATCGTTGAAGTTTTTCGCAGGCAAAGATACTTATTCTGAGCATTCATAAATGGACTTTTTTCAGAAATAAGTGTTAAATTTACGCTACTATTTATGCCGTTTTCTGGTAAACAGACAGTTAAATCTGAAAGGATTGCATCCATACCCCCTAATATCTTGATTAAAGAATGTCACCTTCCATCCTTGTTGGGTGGCAATTTCCTGAAACCAGTATTTTCTGAAATGCAAATGAGTCAGTCCGCTGTACTTGATCTCAAAATTTTCTTCCGGCAACGCTTTCTTTCTAGCCTCCAACTCCTCCTCTTTTGTTTCGGCAAAAGGGACATTCAAGACCCATACCATTCTTTCCGCTTTAGTTAACATTTTCAGGAGTACCGTCTTGGCATAGTCCAAGCCCCTGAAATATTGGAACACACTGTTAGCCAACACCACATCGTACGTTTCCGTTTCATCGATTTCCAAAGCTTCATGCCACTCGAATTTACCGTTCGGCATGGCCTGTTTCGCCAAGTGGATGAGGGCAGCTGAATAATCAATGCCAGCTACCTGATGGCCTTTTTCATAGAGCGGAAACAACATGGCACCGCTACCACAACCAACTTCAAATAAAATATCATCCTTCTTAAGAGCACAAGTGTCACAAATCCATGTCACATAATTTTTCCACGCATCCAGTTCTATTTGTCCTAGCCCGCAATCGAAACCATCCGATTCCACGAGACATCTGAGCTGTTTGTCCTTGTCATCAGGCCAAGTCAGGCTTTGATTGACATGCTTGCCCCAGATGTATTTCCAATGCAGAATAGCCGGAAACGGGTAATTGCCAACAACAATTTTTGGCTGTTTGATCAACGGTTTGTCTCCGGTAAAATATAGCTTAAACCAATTTGCAAACTCAGTCAACCCTTTTTCCAGCGTGGTAGTAGGCCGGTAACCGAATTCACGTTCCAGATCTGAGATATCACAGTACGTGTTGAGCACATCACCAGGCTGCATTGGCAAATATTTTTTGATGGCTTTTTTGCCCAAGGCTTTTTCCATCGCTTCGATGTAATCGCCCAAACGCACCGGGGAAGAACTACCGATGTTGTACACCCGATAAGGCGCTATGGAAAATGAGGGATCAAGCGGCTTTTCCGAATCGCCCCCCAGCTTCACCGGCGGTCGTCTGATAACCCTCATCACTCCTTCAATGATATCGTCAATATAGGTAAAATCCCTGCCCATATCACCGTTGTTAAACACCTTGATGGGCCGGTCGTTCATAATAGCATCTGCAAACAACATCGGAGACATGTCGGGACGTCCCCAGGGACCATACACCGTAAAAAAACGCAGACCGGTGGTCGGTAACTCATACAGTTTGCTGTATACATGGGCCATCAATTCGTTAGCCTTTTTGGTGGCAGCATAGAAACTGACCGGATGATCTACCGCATCGTGCGTTGAGAACGGCATCCGCGCGTTCATGCCATAGACACTGCTCGAACTGGCATACACCAAGTGCTCTACCTGCTTCATACGGCAGGCTTCCAATATATTCGTAAACCCGACGACATTACTGTTCACATAGGCCATCGGATTCTCTATGGAATACCGTACGCCAGCCTGAGCACCCAGATGACAAACCACCTTAATGTTATACTCCCTGAGTAAGCTCATCACGTTTTCAGTATCTTCCAGATTCAGCTGAATAAATGACGCTTTTTCAACGGTTCGACTGGGAACCAACCTGTTGTATCGGATTTCCTCCCGCTCGATACCCCATTCGGCCAACCGGGCATATTTCAGGTTGACATCGTAATAATCGTTGATGTTGTCCGTTCCTATGATAAACCATTTATCCTCTTTAGCCAGGCGTTGTATCAGATGATACCCGATAAATCCGGCCGCACCGGTCACTAAAATACATTTCTGTTCATCGTACAATGCTTGTGCCATACGTTAAATTTTTGTCACGACCCCTATCCGGGAGGGTTCATTCTAGCCGTTCGTTTTTTTAAAAATCTGATTGACCTCCTCATAGGAATTCAAATCACCGATGTCATACCGTTTCCCAGGCAACTGCCAGGCATACACATCCGTCTGTTTGCTCAGCCATGAAGCCAGATTGCCCGGCGCATCATAACCGCAACCACTAGCTACGGATTTGTATATTAACCCTATGTCCTTCCCTTTATATAAATAGAAGGGCGGAACAGCCCAGTTGGAAGGCGGCACGACCGGTTTCTCAAACATTTCCAACACTTTGAACTGTTCATCAACCTTCAACACACCTGTCTTCTGCAATGCTGGAACAGATGACTCATAATGGCAGGTAATGCAGCTTGTTCCCTTCTCCTGAGCAAATTGAACAAATCCGCTGAACGAAAAGTCCACGACATTGTCGCCTGCCAGCACCAATAAGTCGTCTTTCAGCGACAATCGTTCAATCACATATAAAATATCGCATACAGCCCCTTTACGGCCTTCATTGCAGATTGCGCCATCATTGATGATGGTTATCTGTTTCTTATTATGCGTCCTGGCCACCCAGGCTTTAAAATACGTGGCAAAGGTATCGTTCGTTACTACAATGTGCTCATTGATGGCATCGATTTTATCAAGGTCATCAAGCAATCTGTCCAAAATAGTCTTTCCTGCAACCTCAAGCAGCGG
>JAUZOU010000289.1 GCA_030706285.1 Bacteroidota bacterium | reverse complement strand
ATACAGACGGAAGGGTGGCCAATTCAGAAAACCGGAAGATCTTTCTAAAATATATGGTTTGGAATCTTCTACATTCCGGGCATTATTGCCGTATATCCGGATTGAGCCGGAAGCAGCGGCCGAAGGCAAACAGGCAAGACCATCAGATCCGAAAGCCGGCGATCGTCCAGGATCAATCAGTGAGTCAGGTGGAACGGCCCCGGAAAAGGTGGCTTCAGCGACAGCTATTCAAACAAAGCGGCCGGATGCGTTGCAGACGAATGCCGGAACGGAAGCTTCCGGCCTGTTAGCGGGAAACTTTGAATTGAATTCGGCCGATACGTCAACGTTGCAATTGCTGAAAGGAGTAGGGGCTGTGACGGCAGCCAGGATTGTCCGGTACGGCAGTCAGTTGGGCGGCTATTACACTGTCTCTCAACTGGCAGAAATCAAGGGTATTTATCCGGCTGCATTAGCCAGTCTGCAACGGTCCTTGTCTGTCAATCCGGCCCTCATCCGGAAAATCAATATAAATAAGGTGTCTCTTGAACGGCTCAGGGCGCATCCGTACATCGACTTTTATCAGGCAAAAGTGATCATCGGTCTGCGGACAGCCAGAAAAGGGATCAAAGCGTTGTCCGAACTGGCCGCATTTAAGGAATTTTCGGCTGAAGACATAGACCGCCTGAAATGGTATGTGGAGCTATAATAAAAAGAGGCTGCACCAATGGATGCAGCCTCTCTATAAAATTCAGGAACCTGATTATTTCTTTTTGCGGTCTCCGTAGCGTGACATAAATTTGTCCACACGACCGGCAGTGTCGACCAATTTAGACTTCCCTGTATAGAACGGGTGCGAGGAAGAAGAAATTTCAAGTTTCACCAAAGGCAGTGTTGCTCCGTCATATTCGATTGTCTCCCTGGTGTTGACGCAAGAACGCGAAACAAACATATCACCGTTTGACATGTCCTTAAACACAACTGGACGATAATCTGCGGGGTGCAAGTCTTTTTTCATAATCGTACTATATTTTTTTCTATGTGTATACAAATGGTAAGTTTGTAATGGCCTGCAAAAGTAGGCAAATTCACTGACATCCAAAATAAAAACTCATTATTTATTCAAAAATCTCAAAAGATTCCATTTTTCTGCCAAATTTGACTAATTTTGCGGCGCAATTCAATAGGATAGAATTTCAAACATTTAGAGCATAAAATCATGGTAAACTACAAAGAATTAGGTCTTGTTAACACGAGAGAGATGTTCAAGAAGGCCATTGAAGGCAAATATGCCATTGCGGCATTCAACTTCAACAACATGGAACAAATGCAGGCTATCGTACAAGCTGCCGTTGAAACGAAGTCGCCTGTTATTCTGCAGGTATCCAGTGGCGCACGTAAATACGCCAACCAGACACTTCTCCGTTATATGGCAGAAGGTGCTGTTGAATATGCCAAAGAACTTGGCATGGAACATCCGCAGATTTGCCTTCACCTCGACCATGGTGATACATTCGAACTGTGCAAATCCTGCGTGGATATGGGTTTCTCCTCTGTCATGATCGACGGATCACACTTCTCCTTCGAGGAAAATATCGAACTGACCAAGAAAGTGGTAGCCTATGCCCATCAGTTTGATGTGACGGTAGAAGGTGAGCTTGGTGTACTGGCCGGCATCGAAGATGCTGTCGTTTCAGACCACCATACTTATACCGAACCGAAAGATGTCATCGAATTCGTCTCACGTACAGGCGTTGATTCATTGGCCATTTCCATCGGTACATCTCATGGAGCTAACAAATTCACACCGGCACAATGTACCCGCGATGAAAACGGTATCCTGATTCCGCCTCCCTTGCGTTTCGATATCCTGAAAGAAGTTGAAGCCAAATTGCCGGGATTTCCTATCGTACTGCACGGTTCTTCCTCAGTGCCTCAAGACTTGGTTGCTATTATCAACCAATACGGTGGTGCCATGAAAGATTCTATCGGTATTCCTGAAGATCAACTTCGCGAAGCTGCCAAATCGGCCGTTTGCAAGATCAATATCGACTCCGACGGTCGTATTGCCATGACGGCCGCTATCCGTGAGTTCTTCGTTAAAGAACCGTCCAAGTTTGACCCGCGTCAATACCTCGGACCGGCCCGCGAGTCTCTGAAGAAACTATATATGCACAAGATTGTCGACGTTCTAGGCAGCGCCGGTAAAGCATAAACAACTTGACAACAAAACAGACTGCTTTTCGGCAAAGAGAAACAGTCTGTTTTTGATTTATAGCCTGTTGGCAAACGCCTCGATTGTATATAGAAAACAATTGCACGAATTGTTGCAAGTCAGGCATTTATATTCTTGCCCCGGTTTCTGGTACAAAGACTGTAAAGAGCTGATTTGCCTCTTTTTTATTGCCTGTTTTGATGGTTATTTGGTCAGTACGACAGCGTTTCACATTTGATTGATTATTTAATTTTTTGACTATATGGATTACGCCTATTTTTTGGTGACGTTGATTACCGGAATCGTGTTGGTTGTAGGTGGACTCGGCGTCGCCCTTTTGATCTCACCGAGGTCAAACAACCCTCAGAAGAGGGAAGCGTATGAATCCGGAATCCCAACAAGAGGAACATCCTGGATGCAGTTTAGGGTTGGCTATTATTTGTATGCCATCCTTTATCTGATGTTCGATGTGGAAACAGTTTTCCTGTTCCCTTGGGCAACAGTTGTTCGCAATCTGGGAATGCCAGGATTAGTTAGCATCCTGTTCTTTATATTGATTTTAGTTCTCGGCTTAGCCTATGCCTGGAAGAAAGGAGCACTCGAATGGAAGTAAAAAACATAAAGATCAAAGGCATCAAGAACGAGGAGTTCAAAGACAACGAGTATCTTGAGAAATACGTTGAAGAACTTCGTGCCAATGGTGTCGGTATTGTTACCGGTGTACTGGATGACATCATCAACTGGGGGCGCTCCAATTCATTATGGCCTCTGACGTTTGCAACCAGCTGCTGCGGTATCGAATTTATGGCCGTTGGTGCAGCCCGGTACGATTTCGCCCGGTTTGGCTTTGAAGTGACCCGTAACAGTCCCCGTCAGGCTGATGTGATCATCGTGGCCGGTACGATCGTCGATAAGATGGCTCCAGTACTGAAACGTCTGTATGATCAGATGGCTGACCCGAAATACGTCATAGCCATGGGCAGTTGCGCCATTTCCGGAGGCCCTTTCAAGAATTCCTATTGCGTCGTTAACGGGGTGGATGAAATCCTTCCGGTGGATGTGTATGTGCCTGGTTGCCCTCCTAAGCCAGAAGCCCTGCTGTATGGTATGATGCAATTGCAACGCAAAGTCAAGGTAGAGCGTTTTATATTCAAGAAAAAAGAAAAGGAAAACGAATGATGGAAACTATCAAGGAACTCATCCTGGCAGCGGTACCCGATGCTGTGATTGAAGAAAAACAATATTTGACTGTCACCGTTAAGCCTGAATCGTTAAGAACGTTGGCAAAAGCGCTCAGATATGATGAATCCGCTTGTTTTGATTTTCTGGTCCATCTGATCGGAATGGATTACGGCGATTCGCTTGGCGTGGTGTACATGCTGAGTTCATCAAAGGCCCTGAATCAATGCCTCGTCATCAAGACAGCGACGGCAGACAGAGAAAATCCAATGCTTCCCACGGTGTCCGATATCTGGACAACCGCCAAACTGAACGAACGGGAAGTGTACGGCTTTTTTGGAATCAAGTTTATCAACCATCCGGATATGCGTCACATCTTTCTTACCGAAAGATGGAAAGGCTATCCCTTCCGTAAAGACTACGATGCCAGCCGTACCATCAACCCGCTGGATCTGACCAGTTATGATATGCCCGATACAACGACAAGTTGGGTCTCCGATGAAAACGGTATTCATGAAGAATCCGGAAAAATCTTCGAAGACGAAGACTATGTGGTCAACATCGGCCCGCAACACCCTGCCACACACGGTGTGCTTCATTTCCGTACGGCGCTGGATGGTGAAATCATCAAAAAAATCGATGTAAACTGTGGCTATATCCACCGTGGTATCGAAAAGCTGTGTGAAGGACTGGCCTATCCTCAGATGCTTCATTTCACTGACCGGATGGATTACCTTTCGGCCCATATTTACCGTCACGGCCTTTGTATGTGTGTTGAAAAAGCCGCAGGCATTGAAATACCGACACGTGCGGAATACATCCGTACTATTATGGATGAATTGCAGCGCATCGACTCCCACATCATCGCCTGGTCTTGTATGTGTCAGGATATGAGCGCGCTGACCGCTTTCATCTACGGTATGCGTGACCGTGAAAAGATTCTGGATATTTTCGAAGAAACAACCGGT
>JAUZOU010000288.1 GCA_030706285.1 Bacteroidota bacterium | reverse complement strand
GTCTTTCCTAATCAACAAGATAAGATAAACGAAGAAAGGCAGTGGCAATTAATGATGTTGATATATTATAGAAATGCTGATAAATGAGATCTTGTCAAATTATTGTATTTTAGATAAAAATAATAAAAAAAACGACCACTAACACTACCCAAACCACACCCACTTCGTGGGCGCGGCTTGGCCACCCGTGCGCCGTGCATGTCAACTATCTTGACGGTGAAAGTCCGTTATGGGGGCTTGTAGTTGCCAACCATTAGCCAAGGGCAAGGGTGTCCTCCGCAAGGAGGAATCTGAAGGAAGCCGGCGGCAAAGGTCCGGCCGGAGGAACACGAACATTATCAGGCACCTGAAGCAGGACGAGTTTGCACGGCAAAATGAAGTCCAATGAACTACACGGATGCGAGGGTGTAAATAATGCCGGTATATGGAATGAAAGAGATTCGACTTACCACGGGATATCTCCCAAACGTGCCAAAATATAAATAGGAGGCACGGTTGAAACAAGATTTGTTGGGAGAAGTCAGCCGAAGCCGTAGTACCGTGTTTTGAATAGGCATGGGAAGGGCTACACCTTCTATGAAAGTAAGGGCGAAGGCCGCCTTCGTGTTCACCCAAAAAGCTGGTTGAAGATGAAAGAAACCATCCGGTCTCTTACCTCAAGAAGCAATGGCTGGAGTAACGAGAAGCGAAAGGGAAAGCTCAAACAGTACGTAACAGGCTGGTTGAACTACTTCAAACTTGCAGACGTGAAACGTCCTCTTACCGAAATTGATTCATGGTTACGTAGACGTCTTCGGATGGTGATCTGGAAACAGTGGAAACGGGTAAGAACCCGTATCCGCAATCTGAAGAAGCTTGGTATCGAGGAGGCACGTGCAGTGAAGACAGCCTTAACCCGAAAGGGTTACTGGCGTATGGCTAATTGTCGTACCTTTGACACTGCCATCAGTACGAATCGGCTATGTAGAGCCGGTTATACCTTTTTTTCTGATTATTACCGCCAATGTTGTCCATGTCAATGAATAAAATTAAGGAACCGCTGATTACGAGACCCGTACGATCAGTGGTGTGGAAGGTCGGAACGGGAATTAATCCCGTTCCTCCTATCCGATTAGTGGCAAGGCTATGAAAACCGACTAAAACAGAATATTATGATGGAAATAGGGAATCACATTGACGGAGTTCCTTAAGAACTTCAAAGATTACTAGACAACGACAAAAAAGCACGAGACTTTTTCAACTCATTGTCTAAATCCTATAAACAAGGGTATTGTGATTGGGTTGGGGCTGCTAAGCAAGAAGCTACTAGACAGACAAGAGCGGAGAAAGCCATTTTAATGCTTCGAAATAAACAAAAAACTTTAAAGACAGTCTTATAATGAAAACAAAACTATTATTGTCTGCGACATTACTCGCATTGACAGTTATGTGCTTTGGACAACAAAGCTTAACAGGTGACAATTGGAGTTGGCTTATGGGTGAGTGGAAAGGAGAAGGAATCGGGCAGCCTGGACAGGGCGGAGGAACATTTTCGTTTGCATATGACCTTGACAAAAATATAATTGTTCGTAAAAGTCATTCTGAATACCCTGCGAAAGACAATAAACCCAAAATCATTCACGATGATTTAATGGTAGTCTATTTCGATGCTAGTGAAAGTTCATCCAAGGCGATGTACTTTGACAATGAAGGTCATATTATTAACTATACGATAACCTGTGCAGACAAATCTATTATTTTGACAAGTATCAAAGTAGCAAACACACCTGTTTTCAGACTGACATACACATTGCTAGAAACCGATTTAGTAAATACAAAGTTTGAAATGTCGCGTGACGGAGCGAACTTTATGACATACATTGAAGGAAAGAGTAAGAAGACAAAATAAGCCCAGCCACTAACAAACGGTATAGCTAATAAGGGTTTTAGTAGTATGCAAAGGTTAGCAGCCCGCATTAACTTCTCGGTATCTGGATAGATTATCGCCTGCGCTCCCTTACTGGCCATACCGTCAACCGTTAGCGGCAATCCGTGTGCTCTGAACCAACTTTCCCTGCAAAGATGGAGATTGGGTGCTGTAAATAAGATGGAGGTAGGTCCTCCACTGGCGTTGTACAAGCGAAGCTAGCAAACCCTTCGATAAATGGCTGGAAATGAAGTATCTGAACTTGTGTTTTGTTCGCTATGCCGACGATATAATCGTTCATTGCAACAGCCTTGAAGAATCGGAAGAAGTTTTGGCTTCGATCAAAGAGCGATTAAGAGCATGTAATCTGGAATTGAACGGGCAAAAGACGAAAATCGTCCATTGCACTCGAATCGATTCAAAATATCGGTTCAAGTGGGTGAAATTCGATTTTCTGGGCTTCAACTTCCAACCTAGGCCCACGATGGGTAAGAATGGCAAGATGTTTTTGGGCTATGATTGTTCTATCAGTATCAAGAGTGAAACGAAAATAGTGGAAACGTTTAGGCGTTCAAATTTCCATTGTTGGACAGAGGGCGATATCACCCGCATTGCGGATGTGTTCAATCCCAAAATCAGCGGATGGATAAACTATTTTGGCAAGTTCAGGAAATACAACCTGATGCGAGTCTTCAAGCGTTTCAACTGGCGTCTAATCAAATGGGCAGTTAAACGGTACAAGCGTTTTAAAGGCAGTAGGCAAAAGGAGGGCAGATGGGTTCGGGAGTTAGCCACAAGCTATCCTGGCCTTTTCGTCCACTGGCAGCACGGCTTTCAAACTGCTTGATTACTTTTGTATAACAAGAGCCGTATGATGGGAGACTATCACGTACGGTTCCGTGAGAGGCTGGAGGGGAAGTTCCTCCGGCCTACTCGACTAGAAAGCGTGACCTGTTATTCTACAGATAAATAAGCAAAATGAAAGAATTATTCCTGAGTATCGTATTAATTGTGATGATTTATCCAATAACCATTGCACAGAATTTGCCTGCAACCCCCAAATTAATAAGTTCGGTTCCTGCTTTCGGCGATTGTAATGTGGATACAGGTGCAATTGATATTATTTTCAAATTTGATCAGGATATGAATAGTGGTATAACTTTTGGTAAAACCTCGAATTTTCCCGAATTAAACGGAAAACCAAAATGGATTGATACCAAAACGCTTTTGTTACCTGTAAGATTATATCCAAATAAACGCTACTCGCTGGTTCTGAACAATACGTATCCAATGAGATTTGCAAGTGCTTTAGGAATGACGTTGAATCCACAAGAACTTTTATTTCAGACAAAACCAGATAACAGTAATGTCAAGCCAAGTCAAAAATCGAATTTGAATATAAAAGCTTTTCAGGAATTTCAAACATTTTTTCCCAAAGAATATTCTTACGCATCTATGAGAGGGATAGACTGGAATGTTATCCTGAAGAAAAACAGAAACGAGTTAGAAAAGGCGCAATCCGGCTCGGAATTTGCCATTAAGCTGGATCGGTTATTGAGAATTGCCGAAGATCCTCACTTATCTATTGTTTTTGATGGACAACTTTTACCAACAAAGTATCTTAATGCTGTTGAGTATAATTACAATAATAAGGCCGTTTGCGGAATGTTGAAGGATTTGAAAGTTGCTGGAAACAATTCAATCTTTGCAGGCATTATTGGCAATGTTGGCTATATTTCAATTGGCAGTTGGACTATCGATCCTAATATGCTTAAATACAAAGCAATTGGTGATACATCAAATACTGAGGCATCTTTTGATGAAGTCCTGACTATTTTAACTAAGTTGCCCAATTTAATTGTAGATGTTCGTTCAAATTCGGGTGGAAATGAGGTGTTTGCAAAAGATTTTGCGTCACGTTTCATAAATAAGTCTTTACCCTACGAAAAAGTAATGAATTACAATGATAAGACTTGTCTTTTTGATATTGAACATACCAAGACATTGGAGCCTTCGACAAAGCAAATGAATTATACCGGGAAAATATATGTCCTAACCGGGCCATCAGTGTTCAGTAGTAACGAATCTTTCGTGTTAATGATGAAACAAGTGCAAAATGCAAAGTTGGTAGGTATGAAGACTTATGGAGGTTCCGGTAATCCCATTCCACACAAATTATCTAATGGTGTCATAGTTAACTTGCCTTCCTGGCTGGCTTACACGTTGGATGGAAAATTGATTGAAGGTAATGGCGTTGAGCCGGATATTGAATTTAAAACAACAAAGAAGGATTTTGTGACCAAGGATGCACTTCTTGAGTCTGTACTGATGATGATCAATAAGAAAGACTAACAGATAAAAAGATGGCTGCCACTAATACCGACTTGGTCTCCTCTCTAAGTGATGGCAGGCAGATGGCTCGGTCGTTATGGCCCAAT
>JAUZOU010000287.1 GCA_030706285.1 Bacteroidota bacterium | reverse complement strand
GTCAGCAGGACTTGCCGGAACGGGACACGGATTGCTGAAAAAAATGACTGTTTAGAATTTATACGACATGTCCGATAAGACCATAAAAAAAGTACTGTTACTCGGCTCAGGCGCTCTCAAGATCGGAGAGGCCGGTGAGTTTGACTATTCAGGTTCCCAAGCCCTGAAGGCGCTCAAAGAAGAGGGTGTTCATACGGTATTGATCAACCCCAACATTGCGACAGTGCAGACAACTGAAGGGGTGGCCGATCAGATTTATTTCCTGCCTGTCACGCCATATTTTGTTGAAAAAGTCATTCAAAAAGAACAGCCGGATGGCTTGCTGCTTTCATTTGGAGGTCAGACGGCTCTTAATTGTGGTGTCAAGTTATACGAAGCCGGCATTCTGGAAAAATACAACCTGCGTGTGCTGGGTACTCCGGTTCAATCCATCATCAATACGGAAGATCGGGAACTGTTTGTGGAACAACTTGACGAAATTGATGTCAGAACCATCAAGAGTACGGCTGTATCCAATTTGGCCGATGCTCATAAGGCAGCCGAAGCGCTAGGTTATCCTATCATTGTCCGTGCTGCGTATGCATTGGGAGGACTTGGCAGCGGTTTCTGCAACAATGCCGAAGAATTGCAAACGCTGGCTACCAAAGCGTTCAATTATTCATCCCAGTTACTCATAGAAAAATCGCTTAAAGGCTGGAAGGAAATCGAATATGAAGTCGTGCGTGACCGTTATGATAATTGCATTACGGTCTGCAATATGGAAAATTTCGATCCGCTTGGTATCCATACCGGTGAAAGCATTGTTGTGGCTCCCTCTCAGACCCTTACAAACAGAGAGTATCACAAACTTCGTGAAATATCTGTCCGCATTGTCCGTCACATCGGTATTGTAGGAGAATGCAATGTTCAATATGCGTTTGATCCTGAATCGGAGGATTACCGGGTTATTGAAGTGAACGCCCGTCTTAGCCGTTCCTCAGCATTGGCCTCGAAAGCAACGGGCTATCCGCTGGCATTTGTGGCTGCAAAGTTGGCTCTCGGTTTTGGTTTGCATGAGCTGAAAAACTCGGTGACCAAGACGACAACAGCGTTCTTCGAGCCGGCTCTGGACTATGTGGTGGTCAAGATTCCTCGCTGGGATCTTGCCAAGTTCCATGGCGTCTCCCGTGAAATCGGTTCTTCCATGAAGAGCGTCGGAGAAGTGATGGCGATCGGCCGTACATTTGAAGAGGCCTTCCAGAAAGGCTTGCGAATGATTCAGCAGGGCATGCACGGCTTTGTAGGCAACAAAGAACTATATACAAAAGATCTTGAAAAAGACCTGAATGAGCCGACCGACCGTCGTGTCTTTTTCTTGTCCCAGGCGTTTGAATCGGGCTATACGATCGATCAGATCCATGAACTGACCAAAATTGACCGCTGGTTCCTTCAAAAGCTGCACCACATCATGATGTTGGCCAAAGACGTCAAAGCCTGCAAGCAACCAGGCGACATTCCGGTCGACTTACTGAAAAATCTGAAACAGAATGGCTTTTCGGATTATCAGATTGCCCGCATCATGGTCGAAAAAGGTGATCCTGAAGACCTGGCCGATGCCATACGAACCTATCGGAAAGAAAAGGGTATCGTCCCTGTCGTCAAACAAATCGATACGTTGGCTGGTGAATTTCCAGCCCAGACGAATTACCTGTACCTGACTTACAACGGATCTGCCAATGATGTAACATATCTGGGAGATCATCAATCTGTCATTGTGCTGGGATCTGGTGCTTACCGCATCGGATCCAGTGTTGAGTTTGACTGGTGTAGTGTTAACGCCCTGAATACCATCCGCAAAGAAGGGTATCGTTCGGTCATGATCAATTACAACCCGGAAACAGTTTCTACGGACTACGATATGTGTGACCGTCTGTATTTTGACGAGCTCAGTTTTGAACGGGTATTGGACATCATCGAGCTGGAAAATCCGATGGGTGTGATTGTCTCTGTCGGTGGCCAGATACCGAACAACCTTTCGGTCCGTCTGGATGCTGCCGGTGTCAACTTGCTGGGTACAACCGCCAAGTCCATCGATAATGCAGAAGACCGTCATTTGTTTTCTTCCATGCTTGACCGGCTTGGCATAGACCAACCGGCCTGGAAAGAGCTGAAAACGCTCAAGGATGTCAACCAATTCGTTGATGCTGTCGGTTTCCCTGTGTTGGTCCGGCCTTCTTATGTACTTTCAGGTGCAGCTATGAATGTCTGCTCCAATTCCGAAGAACTGGAAATGTTCCTGAAGGTGGCCACACAAGTTTCTTCCAAACATCCTGTCGTTGTCAGTTCCTTTATTGAAAATGCCAAGGAAATTGAAATGGATGCAGTGGCTAAAGACGGGGAAATTATTGTCTATGCCATTTCGGAACACGTCGAATTCGCCGGAGTCCATTCTGGTGATGCGACCATCCAGTTTCCACCTCAAAAACTGTATATCGAGACGGTACGCCGTATCAAACGCATTTCGCGTGACATAGCCGGAGCACTAAATATTTCCGGACCTTTTAATATCCAGTTTCTGGCCAAGAACAACGAAATCAAGGTGATCGAATGCAATCTTCGTGCCTCACGCAGTTTCCCGTTTGTTTCCAAAGTCTTGAAATTGAATTTTATCGAGATGGCAACCCGTATCATGTTGGGCAAAGAGGTCGTCAAACCCTTGAAATCCGAATTTGAACTTGATTATGTTGGCATCAAAGCACCTCAATTCTCATTCACCCGGTTGCAGAAAGCCGATCCTGTGTTAGGCGTCGATATGGCTTCGACAGGAGAAGTCGGTTGCATCGGACGTAATTTTGATGATGCGTTGCTGACGGCTATGTTGTCTGTCGGTTACCGGGTCCCGGAAAAGAATATCCTGGTTTCTTCAGGAACAGTCAAATCAAAAGTGGAGTTACTGGAACCTTGCCGGTTATTGGATGCCAAAGGCTTCAATTTATATGCCACCGGCGGAACCTGCCAGTTCCTGAAAGACAATGGAGTAAAGGTAAAACAAGTCTTCTGGCCTGATGAGAAGGGAGATTTGATGGCATTGGATATGATTCACGATAAACAAATCGATCTGGTCATCAATATTCCGAAAAATCTGACCAAGAGGGAATTGACGAATGGTTACCTGATTCGTCGCGGAGCCATCGACTTCAATATTCCGCTGTTGACCAATGCCAGACTCGCAGCTGCCTTCATTCAGGCTTTCTGTAAAATTTCAGTCGATGATATCCAGATCCAGAGCTGGAGTGAATATCATTGACAAATGATGGAATCATGCTTTAACTATAGTTTCCTTTAGTTTTTCAAAAAAAAATTAACGTTATGTGTGGAATTGTTGGTTATATTGGTGATAAACAGGCTTATCCCATCCTGATTAAGGGATTGCACCGCCTGGAATACAGAGGCTATGATAGTGCGGGAGTCGCCCTTATTACAGACGGTCAGGATCTTCAGGTTTATAAAACGAAGGGGAAAGTGTCTGATTTGGAGCATTATACAGCGTCCAAAGATGTCAGCGGAACTGTCGGCATAGCACATACCCGTTGGGCTACCCATGGCGAACCAAGTGATGTCAACGCTCATCCACATTATTCTCAGTCTGAAAATCTGGCATTGATCCATAACGGCATTATTGAAAATTATGTCGTGCTAAAAGAAGATCTCAAAGCAAGAGGTTATCAATTTAAAAGCGAAACTGATACGGAAGTGTTGGTTCAGCTCATTGAATATGTCAAAAAGCTACATCAGGTAGACTTGTTTCATGCGGTCCAACTTGCTTTGACACAGGTGATCGGAGCGTATGCCATAGCGGTGTTGGAACGCAATAGTCCTAATTCAATCATTGCTGCCCGCAAAGGAAGTCCGCTGGTCATCGGGATTGGCGACGATGAATTCTTTTTGGGTTCGGATGCCTCGCCGATCATCGAATATACGAATAAGGTGATTTATCTGGATGACGATGAAGTGGTCAAGTTACAACGCGGCCATGAACCTCGAATCTTCAATCTAAACAATGTCGAGAAGAGCCATGAGATCATGAATCTCGAAATGAGTCTGAGCCAACTGGAAAAAGGGGGCTATCCGCATTTCATGCTCAAGGAAATCTTTGAACAGCCCAATACCATCCGGGACTGTATGAGAGGCCGCATCAATGTTGACAATAATTCCGTGGCTATGTCCGGTATCATTGACAACAAGGATAAGTTTATCAATGCCAAACGCAGTATCATAGCGGCGTGCGGGACTTCCTGGCATGCCGGACTAATTGGAGAATACCTCATTGAGGAGTTTGCCCGGATTCCTGTTGAGGTCGAATATGCTTC
>JAUZOU010000286.1 GCA_030706285.1 Bacteroidota bacterium | reverse complement strand
ATTCGCAGGGAGCTGGCCGTATAGGACTTACCCTGGCGCAAAAGTACATATTTTTGGCATGCGTGCAAAGGGTGTCAGCAAAAAAATCGTATTTTTGTAAAAACTTTTACGGTACATATGGAAGAAATGATAGATCCCATCAAAGTAAAATACAAATTTGCAGCCAATTACGGACTCATTCTCGGACTTTATCTGGCAATCTTGTATCTGACACAGATTTTTTTCAAAAGCAATGCATTTCTCAATACCCTGTATTCGCTAGGCATGCTCGGCGTACCTGTTGTCTGCTACTTTCTAACAAAAAGGTACAGAGAACTTGGCTGCAATGGATCTATCCGGTTCGGCCAAGCCTGGAGCTTCGGTGTTTGGCTGTTTCTGTTTGCCGGGCTTATCATGTCTGTCGTGTACTTTATTCATTTCCAGTATATCGATCCGGATTATATTTCCAATGTTTTCAACCAGACATTGGTCATGCTTGAACAACTGAAATATGATCAAGCATCTCTGGACGCCCTGGCTGATAACGGTATTCCTACTCCCATTCAAATGGTCATTTCATACTTGTTTGCCTATATCATCGGCGGCGCTTTCTTATTTTTATTTGTCAGCCCGCTGGTTGCTAAAAGGAATCCAAAAGATGATCTCGACATCCCATCGTCCGACGACCATTACGAACCGTATCAGGATACAAAAGACGACAAACCAGCATCTAACGATTGACGCACATGAATATCAGTTTGATCATACCTTTATACAATGAGGCAGAATCGCTGCCGGAATTGTTCAGTTGGATAAAAAAAGTGATGGAGACCAATGCCTTTACGTATGAAGTAATCTTCATCAACGACGGATCGACAGACAATTCGTGGGAAATCATCAAAAAACTGAAGGAAGAACATCCGGAAGTGAAAGGCATTAAATTCCGCCGCAACTACGGAAAATCCCCTGCCTTGTATTGTGGTTTTGCCGAGGCCAAAGGAGATGTCGTCATCACCATGGACGCAGACCTGCAGGACAGTCCGGAAGAAATTCCGGGCCTGTATCATATGGTCATGGATGAAAACTACGACCTGGTTTCCGGGTGGAAAAAGAAACGCTTCGACAGCAAACTGACCAAAAACATACCATCTAAAATCTACAATGCAACATCCCGATGCATCACCGGATTGAAACTGCATGACATGAACTGCGGATTGAAAGCCTACCGGAATGTTGTCGTCAAAAATATTGAGGTCTATGGGGAAATGCACCGGTACATCCCCTTCCTGGCTAAAAATGCAGGTTTTACCAAAATCGGCGAAAAGGTCGTTCACCATCAGAAACGGAAATACGGAGAATCAAAATTCGGGATGAACCGGTTTGTCAATGGTTATCTGGACCTGATCACACTTTGGTTTCTGAATAAATTCGGAAAAAAGCCCATGCACTTTTTCGGCCTGGTCGGAAGCCTGATGTTCCTCATCGGCTTGATTGCCGTTGTCGTCGTGCTTGGCATCAAATTGTCAGCCATTCTGCAAAACGTTCCTGCCCGTCTCGTCACATCCATGCCGGCCTTTTATCTGGCATTGACCTGTATGATCCTCGGCACCTTGTTGTTTGTCACCGGATTTCTTGGCGAACTGGTTGCCCGTAATGCACCGGAACGCAACAATTATATTATTGAAGAGCATGTCTAAAAAGAGCCTGTTATTCTTAATTCCTCTCCTGCCAATATTCCTCTCGTGTGGCAGCACAGGCTGTTACGACGAGACAGACGTCAAGGTCTATTGCAGTTTCTATTCCATCAGCAAAGGGGCAGCCGTCAGTCTCGACAGCCTTTCTGTCTGGGGGGTCGGTTCCGATTCGCTAATCTACAAAAAACAAACAATCAGTCAGTTGGCCCTTGAATTAAACCCAAACTCAACGAAAACTCAATACGTCGTTCAATCCAAGACCGGCAATTACGTGTTCACCGATACCCTCACGTTCATTCATACAAATAAACCGTGGTATGAATCAAAAGATTGTGACTGTATGGTTTTCAGTACACTGGATACTTGCCTGACCACCGGCGGCATTTTCCAGTATGCTACCATTCCGGATCATAACATCATCAATTACGAAAAAACGCATGTCGTCCTTCATCTCTAAAATACTGGCTGCTGTTTGCCTGATCACGCTGGCGCTACCTGCCTTTCCAAAAAACATTAAGCCCGTAAAGAAGCCAGACGTACCTCTTTATCAAGGCATCCAGGTAGGCGTCGAACTGGGCGGTCCGGTCTGTCAACTCTTCTCAGACAATTGGAGTCATTCGGCCAAAATGGATGTCAATTTAAAAAACAAGTATTTCCCGACCATTGAAATCGGCCAAGCCAATATAGATAAAACAGGCGCCACCGGCATCCGGTTTACTTCATCCGGCAACTTTGCCAAAATCGGGGTACTGCTTCCGTTAGCCACTTACGGTGACAGAGCTGAAAACTTGTTTTACATCGGATTGCACTATGGTTTTTCATCGTTCAACTATAACCTGGACAATTTGACCTATTCCGGCGGATATTGGGGACAACCAACCGTCACTTCTTTTGCCAACGAAAAAGCATTCGCCGGTTGGTATGATGGCGAAGTCGGCGCCCGTGTCAAAGTCTTTGGTCCTATTTCACTCGGATGGTCCCTTCATTATCGTTCCACCATCCATGTCAGCAACGGAAGCCACAGCGTCCCGGCCTATATCCCCGGTTACGGCGAAAATGTCCAGCCGAATGCGGCTATTTGCGGACATCTGTATTACCGGTTACCATTCTGATCGCCTGAGGCTGTTTACAAAAAAACTTGCCCGGGTTTATGTTTTCACAGACACCCGGACAAGTCCTCATGAACGGTCCTTTTCTTCGGAAAAGGAGGCAGCATCCAGCAAATCAAGCTAATTTACCTACACAAACCCCTGTTTTGTCCGAACTAAATACGATCCAAACGGTTGGTTTGTCTCCTGGTGTTACCGCTTTCACTTGAATGACACTTAACGCGTTAACTGTCATAGCCTTACCATCAACCGTCAACGTTGCATTCTTCTTTATACCTTCGGTAATTGATCCGGCCGCATCAGAAAAAGTCAACACAATCGAGTGTTTAGTATCTTCACTGATCCAATGGAATTGAACCTTGCCGTCAGTTCCCTGAGTGAATGTATAAACACCGTTGTCAGTCCCTTGAATTTTGCTGATTGTACTCCAGACAAACCGCGTTTTTGCATCGGCTTTCACCGCCTCATATGGATCTTTGATCACCGAGACCGCGATTTTTCCGGTTTTCCCGGATTTGCTCGTTACGGTAAGTACCACATTTCCCTCTTTAACACCTGTTACAGTAATTTCCTTCGATACAAGCTGAGCCGTTGCGATTTTTGCATCCGAAGACACAACGGTATACGTTGCCTCGCTCCCTTTTATCGTGACGTTGGTTGTTTTACCTATGATCACTTCAGCCTTGTTTTGATCGAATTGGACCTGATTGTCATCCTCTTTATCACAACTATACAAAATAGCAATCAGGGTCAATACACACAACAGCAATCTTAATCTATCCATAATTTAATCGTTTAAAATTAATAATCAGAAACTTTTAGTGGTACCAATACTAAAAATCATATCTAAATCCGGAATTTAGTCCAATGATTGTCCGTTTTTCAGTTCGGATACTGACAGGTTGATTGTTATCGAAGAAATGAGAAACATGAGACTCCAGATAGACGTTCCATTTTTTGACAAACCTGTAAGAGATACCTGCAGAAGCGGCCGCAGACCATTGAAAGCCATCGATGCTTCCTGTATAATGGACATAGCGCCTGGTTGCAAACGTATGTTCGGAATAATCGTATTTGATGCCTTTCTCGACCATCGGTCCGGCACTTGAATAGATTGTCAGATCAGAGATATTCAACCAATTGATCACAAACTGCAGCGGAATACCCAAGTATTGTAGCGTCAGCCGGGAATTGTAATTCGGTTCGAAATGATTTCTGAAACCAGTCGACAAACGGCTATAATCAATCCCTGTTTCCAGGCTGAACATCGAAGTCAGCCGTTTCCTGACAAGCAAACCGAACGTAACCGGTGGAGCATACTCCACAATTTCAGGATCCGAATTGGAAACGTTGACGGCATATTCTTCACCAAATACAGCGGAAGGCGCCGCGTCCAGATATTCTGCATGGTATGCCTGAGGGTCCTCAGACTGATTGTACGTCCCGATTGAAGCACCAAATGCCCAGTCGCTGTTTTTAGGCCTCCGGCTATTGAAAGCCAATAGATTTTCCTGTTCTGCAGCTGACCTCCCCTTTTCAGTTTGTCTGGTTCGTGGGTTGACTGCGTAATTAAACGCAGAACTGTCCGCT
>JAUZOU010000285.1 GCA_030706285.1 Bacteroidota bacterium | reverse complement strand
TGTCGATACAGGGATGGGCTTCGAACGGCTGTGCATGGCCATTCAGGGAAAACGCTCCAACTACGACACCGATGTTTTCCAGCCTATCCTGCAGGAGATCGGCAGCATGTGCGGGGTTACCTACGGCGCCGATGCCAAAATCGATGTCGCCATGCGTGTCATTGCCGACCACATCCGAACCATCGCTTTTGCCATTACCGACGGACAGCTGCCGTCCAATGCCAAAGCCGGTTACGTCATCCGGCGCATCCTTCGCCGGGCCGTCCGCTACGGCTATACCTTCCTGGGACGCCGTCGTCCGTTCATGTACCAGCTTATCCCTTCCCTCATCCGTTCCATGGGCGCCGCTTATCCTGAACTTTCAGCCCAGCAGACCCTGATCGAAAAAGTCATCCGTGAAGAAGAAGACTCCTTCTTGCGTACACTGGAAACGGGCATCCGTCTGCTTGACAAGCTGATGGCCGATGCCAATGCAGCCGGGACCAAGGTGCTTTCCGGCAAGGATGTGTTCACCCTGTACGACACCTACGGCTTCCCGATCGACCTGACGGAACTGATACTAAGTGAAAACGGCCTGTCCGCCGACATTGACGGGTTCAACGCCGAAATGCAGCAGCAAAAAGACCGGGCTCGCCACGCCGCCGCCGTCGAAACCGGAGACTGGGTCGTGCTTAAAGACCAGGAATCCGAATTCGTCGGATACGATTTCACCACCTACGAAGTGGAGATACTCCGTTACCGCCAGTTGTCCCAGAAAGGGAAAAACTATTACCAGATTGTCCTCGACAAGACACCGTTTTATGCCGAGATGGGCGGTCAGGTTGGTGACAGCGGTTACCTGGAAGCACCAGACGGCCAACGCACCATTATCAAAACAGTGCAAAAAGAAAACAATCTGAGCGTGCATCTCACCTCGGCTCTACCGGCCGATCCGACCCAGGTATTCCAGGCTGTCGTCAATCCGGAAAAACGCCAGGCGACTTCCTGCAACCATTCAGCAACCCACTTACTAGATCAAGCCTTGCGTGAAGTACTCGGGACCCATGTCGAACAAAAAGGATCACTGGTATCCCCTGAAAACCTCCGGTTTGACTTCTCTCATTTCCAGAAAGTCACCAACGAAGAACTCCGCGAAGTCGAAAAGCTGGTCAACGAAGCCATTCGTCGCAACATACCGCTGGAAGAAAGCCGCCACACCCCTATTTCCGAAGCGAAAGAAATGGGTGCCATTGCTCTGTTCGGTGAAAAATACGGAGAGGATGTCCGTGTCATCAAGTTTGGCCAATCGGTTGAATTCTGCGGTGGAACTCATGTCCAGGCCACCGGTGAAATCGGCAGTTTCCGCATTATTTCCGAAAGCTCCATTGCTGCAGGTATTCGCCGTATTGAGGCTATCACCGGTACTGCCGTTGACGACCAGTATTTCAACATGCAGGACGAACTCCGCACCATCCGCGGTTTGTTTAACAATGTCCCCAACCTGACAGCCGCCATTGAACGCCTGGTAGCAGAAAATCAGGAAAATCACAAGAAACTGGAAGCCTTTGCCGCTGAAAAAACCGTTGCGCTGAAAAATGACTTATTGAAAACGGCTAAAGAGATTCACGGTGTAAAATTGGTTGTCTTCGAAGGAAATGCTTCAGCCGATGCCATCAAAAACATCGCCTTCCAGCTCCGTGCCGAAATACCTGCCGGTTTGGCCTTTATCGCCGGTAGCATCGAAAACGACAAACCGTTACTGACGCTCACGTTCAGCGAAGACCTCGTTGCCAAAGGGCTCAACGCCGGAGCCCTCGTCCGCGAAGCTGCCAAAACCATCCAAGGCGGTGGCGGTGGCCAGCCTCACTTTGCCACAGCCGGTGGGAAGAACACGACCGGTCTGCCACAGGCCGTCAACAACATCGTGGAAAAAGTCAAAGCATCGATCTAAAACGAGCCATCCATAAACGATCACGCGTGGGATAAGTCAGACAAAACTGATTTATTCCACGCGTTTGTTATAATATAGATCAAAAGAATTAGCTCGTAGATAACAATCATACCCTAAGAGTGGTATATAAATGCCATCAATCAGGTATGTTTCTCTTTGTCCGGTTGCATTAGCTTTGCCCAATATTCAATGAATCAGTTACAAGAACCTGTTTTTCGTTCGCCAAGAAAACGTGGAACAGGAAACGATTGAAATTTTGGAGGAAAACTAATGGACGCTACCTATCTGGATATTTTGGAAAAAAATACGGAAATCCTTTCCAAACAGGCTTTACCGGAATATGAATTCATTCCCCAGCACGAGCGGCCATTGCCCTCAATACAGAAGCTCAAAACGATCCTTGATTTGTTGCGCGTGGTAGTTTTCCCCGGCTATTTCGGTGAAACCAATATAAACAAGAATTCGTTGCGCTATCACATTGGCCTGACATTGGACAAACTCTATCATCTGCTGGCAGAACAGATAGAAAACGGACTAAGTTTTTCCGCAACGGATTCCACAGAGCTACCTATTGAACAGCTAGCTTCTCAGAAAGCATTAGCCTTCATTGATCAAATTCCGGAACTTAAACGGATCATCTCGACAGATGTAAAGGAAACCTATGACGGTGACCCGGCAGCCAAAAGTTACAGTGAGATCATTTTTTCCTATCCGACCATCCGAGCTGTATTCAACCATAGGATGGCACACGAACTGCTAAAGCTGGGTGTACCGGTCATACCAAGAATCATTTCCGAACTGGCTCATTCCGATACCGGCATAGATATCCATCCTGGTGCACAAATCGGAGACTATTTCAGCATCGATCATGGTACAGGAGTGGTGATCGGAGAAACAACCATCATTGGCAATCACGTACGACTTTATCAGGGAGTCACGTTGGGTGCTAAACGCAGATCCGCAGACGAAAAAGGCAAGCCATCAGACGGTCCGAGACATCCCATCCTTGAAGACGGCGTTGTCGTTTACGCCAACGCCAACCTGTTCGGGCGCATTACAATCGGGCGTAATTCGGTGATCGGAGGAAATGTCTGGCTTACCTACAGCGTGCCGCCCGACTCAAGGATTCTCCAGCAAAGAGCGGTGGAACTTAGTTTTTATGATGGATTGGGCATTTGAAACCAGGCGTGTATAAGCCACTAATAAGAAAACAGTCAAATATACCACATGCTTGGTATAGGTTTTGTCTTCAAAACCGGCCAACTTTGCACCAACAAGCGATACGATGATCAGTCAACACAGAATCAGTGGCAGACTGTATCTTCAGATGCTCATTTACACATAACCATCAACCGTCAATGATCGAACACAAACAACAAAAAGCTGAAATCTGTCAGCTGCAAGGAGCAATGGAAGTGCCCAACACTTGCCATGCAGTTCTGGCGTGTCGATGTTGATGTTACCCCTTCTCTTTTCCCCTCTATCAGCCAGCATTCAATTGGTTGCGAATAAACGCAGCCTATGGAATGGTTAATGGCCTCTTCCGTCTTTATCATTTTTTGTTAACTAATTATAAGCCATGACATACCATAGCATTCTTGAAACAATTGGGAATACACCAATTGTTGAACTGACACATACAGATACCGGTTTATGCCGTTTGTTCGTTAAACTGGAAAACCAAAATCCCGGAGGGTCCATCAAAGACCGGGTTGGTTTATCCATGATTTCTGAAGCCGAACGGCAAGGGAAGCTCAAACCGGGTGACACCATCGTCGAAGCGACGGCCGGCAATACAGGCATTGGTCTCACACTGGTTGCCCGTCTGAAGGGTTATCAGATCATCCTGGTCATACCTGATAAAATGAGCCAGGAAAAAATAAACCATTTAAGAGCATTGGGAGCTAAAATCGTCCTAACCCGCTCCGATGTCGGCAAAGGACATCCCGAGTATTATCAGGATTTGGCACAACGGATTGCAAACGAAGAAGGCGCCTATTATATCAATCAGTTTGAAAATCCGGCCAACCCATTAGCACATGAAACAACGACAGGACCGGAGATATGGGAACAACTGGAACAAGATGTCGATGCTGTCGTAGTAGGCGTCGGATCTTCCGGCACGCTGACAGGGCTAACCCATTTTTTTCAAAAAGTATCGAATAAAACGGATTTCATACTGGCCGATCCCAAAGGCTCCATTCTGGCCGATTACATCAACGAGGGCAAATTGAACTCAACCGTCGGGTCATGGCTTGTGGAAGGTATCGGCGAAGATTTCGTCCCTTCGATAGCCGATTTTTCATTGACGAAAAAAGCGTATACCGTTAGCGATCAGGAAAGTTTTGATACCGTTCGCGATTTATTGAGAAACGAAGGCATTCTGGCCGGTTCTTCTTCCGGCACGCTCATTGGGGCGGCCATACGCTATTGCCGTGAACAGACAAC
>JAUZOU010000284.1 GCA_030706285.1 Bacteroidota bacterium | reverse complement strand
CCGGCTTTCGTAATCCACGTAAATGAAAACAGGATAACAATGTCCTTCCTGCATTGTCATCTTTTGTTCACGAAACGGGACCAACAACTGCTTCATCAGTCCCCAGTCCAGAAAGGCGCCTGTCTCGTTGACGGAAACGGCTTCCAGAAAGGCAAATTCGCCAACCATGGCATAGGGCATTTCTGTCGTAGCGATCAGCCGGTCTTCGGACTCGTTGTAAATAAAGACAGAAAGCGTGTCACCCACCTTGGTGCCATCCGGGACATACCGTTTTGGTAAAAGAATTTCACCGTCACTGCCCCCATCAAGGTAAAGGCCGAATTCGACTTCCTTGACGACTGTCAGCGGATTGATTTTTCCAAGTATTGCCATGGTACAAAGGTTAGGTTGGTTTATTCAGGCTTTCTTCGATTTCACCCATTCCCGGGCATTCACGAAGGCTTCCATCCAGGGAGTAATCTGGTCGCTATTCAGACGATCGGCAGGATAAGCAGCACACTGCCAAGGAAATATAGCCCGTTCAGGATGCGGCATCATAGCCAGATGACGGCCATCGGCAGAACAGATGCCAGCGACAGCATAATCCGATCCGTTCGGGTTGGCCGGATAGCCGGCATAGTTGTATTTGGCGACAATATTGTACTTATTTTCAGGATACGGCAAGCTGAATTTACCTTCACCATGAGCCACCCAGACACCGAGTTTGGTACCTGCCAGTGACTTCATCATGACTGAATGGTTTTCAGGGATCGTGACCGTAATAAATTCGGATTCAAATTTGTGAGAGTCATTATGCCGCATCTTCGGCTTTTCTGCATCCTCCGGGTTGGTGAGTTCCAATTCCACCATACATTGACAGCCATTGCAAATACCGAGGCTCAATGTATCAGGACGAGCATAGAAAGCATCCAGGGCTTTGCGGGCCGTTTCATTATAGCGGAAACCTCCGGCCCAGCCTTTGGCAGAGCCCAGCACATCGGAATTGGAGAAGCCGCCGACAAAGACGATCATGTTGACATCTTCCAGTGTTTCACGGCCTGACATCAAATCCGTCATATGAACATCCTTGACGTCAAAACCCGCCAGCCAAAGAGTATAGGCCATTTCGCGATCACCGTTCACCCCTTTTTCACGGATGATGGCAGCCTTAATCCCGGAACGTTCTTTCCGGTCGGGTGTCATGGCATATTTAGAGAACTTGCCGTTGAATGCCGGAAGGTACTTGAATTCAAGCGGTTGTTTCTTGTAATTCTCAAAACGGGCTTTGGCACAGGCCAACGTCGACTGTTTCCGTTCAAGCAAATAGGAAGACTTGAACCAGACATCCCGCAACTGGTCTATATCAAACTGATAGGTTGCGCCATCCTTTTCCAGATTAATTTGACGTTCTACAGCCGGCACACCAATTTGAGCAAAACCGATGCCATTGTCGGTCAGGTATTTTTCGACTTTCTTAGGTTCACGAGCCTGAATCAGTACGCCCGGATTTTCAGCAAACAGCAGTTTGATCAGATCGGATTCAGCCATGCTGTTTAGATCAATCGTCAAACCGCCTTCTACATTAGAGAAACACATCTCCAGCAAGGCTGTGATCAGACCACCGGCAGACACATCGTGTCCGGCGACAATCCAGCTTTGGTCAATGAAATGCTGAATGGCATTGAAGGCCTCGCGGAAATAATCCGGGTTCTTCACAGTCGGCACCTCATCACCAACTTGATTGAGAGATTGGGCAAAAGCAGAGCCACCCAGTTTCAGCGCATCAAACGAGAAATCAACGTGATAAAGAGGATAAGCCGGGTTGTTGACCAGTACCGGCGTCAGTACTTTCTTCACGTCCGACACTTCAGCGCCGGCCGAAATAATAACCGTACCAGGAGCAAGCACTTTATCCTGACCATATTTCTGTGTCATCGACAAAGAGTCTTTGCCGGTCGGAATGTTGATGCCCAATGCGATGGCAAATTTGCTGGCGGCTTCCACCGCTTTATATAGTCTTGCATCTTCTCCTGGATTCTTGCACGGCCACATCCAGTTGGCCGACAAGGAAACACTGTCCAATCCTTCTTTGAGCGGAGCCCAGACAACATTGGTCAAAGCCTCTGAAATAGCCAGAACCGAACCATCTGCGGGACTGGCCAAAGCAGCCTGAGGCGCATGACCGATCGAAGTGGCGATGCCTGCCTTTCCGCGGTAATCGAGCGCGACGACGCCTACATCCGCCAACGGCAACTGAATCTCGCCCACACATTGTTGGCGGGCTACTTTTCCGGTAACGGAACGGTCTACCTTATTGGTAAGCCAGTCTTTACAGGCAACGGCTTCCAGTTGAAGCACGGTTTCAAGGTATTTTTCCAGCATGGCCGGATTGTAAGTTACTTTTTTATAGGTCTCCGGAATAGTCGTATCGGTGATGACCGTACGCGGCGGCTTTCCGAACATGTAATCCAAACGCAGGTCAATGGGACGTTCACCGTCTTTCTGCTCAAACACGAACATATTGTCGCCGGTTGTCTCCCCGACCACATACATAGGAGCCCGTTCACGTTCGGACACGCGCTTGATGAAAGGGATATTTGATTCGTCCACCAGCAAACCCATCCGTTCCTGACTTTCATTGCCGATGATTTCCTTGGCAGAAAGGGTCGGATCGCCTATAGGCAACTGGCTCATGTCTATTTTTCCGCCGGTGCTTTCGACCAGTTCGGAAAGGCAATTCAAATGGCCTCCTGCGCCATGGTCATGGATGGACACAACCGGGTTTTCATCCAGTTCGGCCAGGGCACGAATCACATTGGATACACGTTTCTGCATTTCCGGATTTGCCCGCTGTACAGCATTCAGTTCTATTCCTGAGGCATATTGGCCGGTATCTACGGATGAAACAGCACCACCGCCCATTCCAATGCGATAATTGTCACCACCCAACAGTACCACCTTCTGGCCTGGTTGAGCCTCATCTTTCAACGCATCCTTTTTCTTGCCAAAACCAACTCCACCGGCCATCATGATGACTTTGTCATAGGCGAATGTCTTGTCGTTTTCAGCATGTTCGAACGTCAGCAATGAACCACAGATAAGCGGTTGACCGAATTTATTGCCAAAGTCGCTGGCACCGTTCGATGCTTTGATCAGAATTTGTTCCGGTGTTTGATACAACCATGAACGTTCTGGGACAGTCTGTTCCCACGAGCGGTCCGGTTCGGTACGCGGATAGGACGTCATGTAAACCGCTGTTCCGGCAATCGGTAAAGAAGCCTTTCCTCCGCCGAGACGATCACGAATTTCACCACCGGTACCGGTAGCAGCACCATTGAACGGTTCAACCGTCGTTGGGAAATTATGCGTTTCGGCTTTCAGCGAGATCACCGACTGTATGGGTTTTACTTCGAAAAAGTCAGGTTTATCTGAGGTGGCAGGAGCAAATTGCTCAATCACAGGGCCTTCGTTGAAAGCCACATTGTCTTTATAGGCAGACACCAACCGGTTCGGATTGACAGCTGATGTTTTTTTGATCAGTTCAAACAGAGAAGAGGTTTTTTCTTCCCCATCGATTATATAGAGGCCACCGAATATTTTGTGGCGGCAGTGTTCCGAGTTCACCTGTGAAAAACCAAACACTTCACTGTCGGTCAGCTTTCGTCCGATTTTCTCAGACACGGCATTCAGATAGTCAATTTCATCCTGGCTAAGCGCCAATCCCTCTTTTTCATTATAAGCGGCTATATCGTCGATGTGAATAATGGGTTCGGCTTGTCTTGAAACAGTAAATAGCTCCTGATCCAACCCTTTATAAATACGCTGTAACATAGTGTCATGCGTTGCCTCAACGGAATCAACAGGAAAGAATTCTTCCATCCGGATGATACCTTCCAGCCCCAGATTGGAGGCTATTTCAACGGCATTAGTACTCCATGGGGTAATCATTTCACGACGAGGTCCTACGAAAATACCTTCCAGACTCGTTGATTCAAGTGGAGTGGCATTACTGAAAAGCCACTGCAGTTTTTCAAGATCAGCTTCTGAAAAAGGCTTGGCAGACTGCACAGCGATCAGGCTTTGTGTCTGAGTTTTAAAGAATTGTAACATAATCGATCAGGGTTTCTTGTAAGACGCAAAGGTAGGAAAAAAATGACGGAGTACAACAGTGTTGCTGTTGACATTTTTCCCCCTATCCATGGCGGTTTAAGAATTATTTTGTAGTATTGTACTCAATATAGAGGAGACCAGAGTATGAAAAGTTTATCCATTCCCTACTTAAAGGAATTGACAACGCTTTCCTGTGCGGAAGCTTTCCCCATTCTTGATGAACATGGAGCAAAGATTCCGGTAGAAACGCTGAACTGGCCTGACAAATTTAATTACAGGCCATTAACAACAGTCTGCATTGCGCATAGTAACAAAGCCATTTT
>JAUZOU010000283.1 GCA_030706285.1 Bacteroidota bacterium | reverse complement strand
TATGTCTACCTGATTCAAAACATCCTGCAGTCACCGTTTCAGGCCGTCGTGAAATACGATGTATACGATCCGAACACAGCCGTATCGGGCAATGAAATCGGCAAGACGGCTACCGGAGCTGTCGCCACAGGAACGGCTGATATCAAGTATTCCACGATTGGACTTGGTCTGAACTACAATTTCAACAGCAACGTGCGGTTGATGGCCTACTACGACATCGTGAAAAACGAAACGACTTCGAACATCAAGACTGCCAGCACACTGTCAGATTTGTCCAAAGACAGAAAAGACAACGTATTTACCTTCCGGATCCAATATAAGTTTTGAAAACCCAATCAAAAAACGTAAGCAAAGTGTCAACCCCTTGTAACATGTTTGTAATAGGATGAGCGTTACTTTGATACTGTAAATAAACAAAAAACTATGAAACGAAATTTAGTGATGTTAGGCTTGGCAATCAGCTTGTTGATGCCGGCTGCGATGAACGCACAAAAGGTTGTCTGTAAGATTAAAGGTAGCGACACGTGTTTGCCGCTGTCTCAGAAATTTGCAGAGGTTTACAATAAAAACCATGCAGGATCTGGTATTTCTGTCGTAGGCGGAGGTTCAGGAGTGGGCATCTCGGCGTTGATCAGTCATACCACTGATATAGCACAGTCTTCACGAAAGATGAAGATGGATGAAAAAATGAAAGTCCAGGAATCAGGCCGGGCTCTGAAAGAGACCATCATTGCCTACGATGCACTGGCCATTATTGTCAATCCTTCCAACCCGGTGAGCCAACTCACCCGTGAACAGCTGGCTGGCATCTTTACCGGTAAGATTACCAATTGGAAACAGGTTGGCGGTCCTGATCTGAAGATCATCGTCTATTCCCGTGAAACCAGTTCGGGCACCTATGATTTTATCAAGGAACATGTGATGAGCAACCGGAACTATACCTCATCTGCTTTGATGATGCCGGCTACCGGAGCCGTGGTTCAATCGGTCAGTCAGACCAAAGGCGCCATCGGTTATGTCGGACTGGCTTATGTGGAGAAGAAAGAGGTCAAAGCATTGAAAGTTTCTTACAACGGTGGTAAGAGTTATGTTGCACCGAATGTCGTCAACGCCAAAAACAGAAGCTATCCGATCACCCGTCCGCTGTATTATTATTATATTTCCAGCGTTGAACCGAAGGTCAAACCGTTCATCAATTTCATTCTTTCCAAAGAAGGACAGAACATTGTGTTGGCCGAAGGTTATGTGCCTCTCTCTTAACCCACTTCGATGACGATAAGAAAATTAGTTGAGAAGTTTACAGAAGGTATTCTGTTCAGCAGTAGTACGGTGACCACGGTGACCGTACTATTCATCGTTTATTTTCTGTTCAAATCCGGCATAGGACTGTTTTACGACCAACCGGTCGACCGGGATTATACACTCTCGATCAATGCTTCCAATCCCGTTAAAGAGTTGTCATCCGCCAAGATTAAAGCCATTTTCAACGGTGATATTACCAATTGGAGCCAGGTAGGAGGGAAGAATGAGGAAATTCAATTGCTGACACTCGACCAGATCGGTTCCTATTATTCGGAGGAACAACTGGGTGCCGATTACAAAAATATTCCGGCTTGTGTGAATGATTACATTTCCAAAAACGAGAATGTTCTGGCTTATTTCGAAAACAAGTATTATCCGGCTCATTTCGCCGGTTATAAACTGACACTCCCCAATATTTCGCTGAAAGATTTTCTGTTGGGAAAGGAATGGTATCCGACTTCTACCCCAGTCGCTCAGTTTGGCGTATTGCCACTGATACTGGGAACGCTTTGGGTTACGTTGCTAGCCATCCTGATCGCTATACCGATCGGTTTGGTCACGGCCATCTATATGGCTGAAATTGCCAGCGAGCGCATGCGGAAAATCCTGAAGCCCGTCATTGAACTGTTAGCCGGCATTCCGTCTGTTGTCTACGGGTTTTTCGGACTGGCTGTGCTGGTTCCGTTCATTCAGCATTTGTTCAACTTACCTGTCGGTGAAACGGCTTTGGCTGGCAGTCTTATCCTTGGTATCATGGCCTTGCCGACCATCATTACCGTGTCGGAAGATGCAATCCGGACGACACCGGTGTCGCTTAAAGAAGCCAGTCTGGCTTTGGGCGCCTCCCATTGGCAATCCATCCGGCTGGTCGTATTGCCGTATGCCCGTTCGGGTATCATGGCCGCTTTCATTCTAGGTATAGGCAGAGCTATCGGAGAAACCATGGCCGTGTTGATGGTGACGGGGAATGCCGGTGTTATGCCGCACAGCTATCTGGAACCCGTCCGGACTATTCCTGCCACGATTGCAGCGGAACTTGGTGAAGCACCGTTCGGCGGGACTCATTTTAAGGCCTTGTTTGCCTTGGGTATCATCCTGTTTATCATTACGTTCATCTTCAACTCGTTGGTTGAACTTATCAAATCGAAGAAATAATGACATTGCAGCGTTTCAAACTCTCTAAACGCGTCAATCAGCTGATTGCCTTCAACCTGTTCAGAGGCATCAGCTTTTTGATCGTAGGTATCCTATTCCTGATCATCGGCTTCATTGTGGTAAGAGGCTTTTCAGTGATCAGCTGGGATTTCCTGACCAAAATGCCTGAAGACGGCATGACTGGAGGTGGCATCATGCCGGCCATTGTCGGTACCCTTTGTCTGGTTGTCGGAAGCATACTCTTTGCTTTTCCTGTCGGCATGTTATCCGGTATCTACCTGAATGAATACCTCAAGGAAAATTGGTTCAAGAAGATCGTCCGGTCTATGACCAACAACCTGGCCGGCGTGCCTTCCATTATTTTCGGGTTGTTTGGTATGGCTCTTTTCGTGCAGAAACTGAATTTCGGCGATTCCATTCTGGCCGGTTCCCTGACGCTTGGACTGATGGTGTTGCCCATCATTATCCGTACCACCGAAGAGGCACTGAAGTCGGTCGACGATTCGTTGCGTATCGGCAGTTATGCCCTGGGTGCCACCAAACTGCAGACGATCCGTAAAGTGGTGCTGCCTATTTGCTACCCTAACATTATGACGGGCTTGATTCTATCAATCAGCCGGGTATCCGGCGAAACGGCCCCGATCCTTTTTACCGTCGCTGCCTATTTCCTGCCGCGGTTACCTCATAGTGTGTTTGATCAGGTAATGGCGTTGCCGTATCATTTGTATGTGCTGGCTACCAGCGGGACCAATATGGAGAAATCCCGCCCGATGGCTTACGGAACTGCACTCGTGCTGATTGTCATCGTGTTGCTTGTCAATTTGCTGGCCAACTCGGTGAGAAAATATTTTTCAAACAAATTAAAGTAAACAGATCATGTCTGATTGTAAAGTTGAAGCCAAAGACTTTAACCTCTTTTACGGAGAGTTCCAGGCACTGAAGAACATTCAGCTCCAGGCCTATGAACACTCTATTACTGCTTTTATCGGTCCGTCCGGCTGTGGAAAATCAACGTTGCTTCGTTCCTTCAACCGGATGAACGACCTGATACCTGGTGTCCGAACTACTGGTACAACCCTGGTGAACGGAATCGACGTCTATGACAAATCGGTGAACATCGACGAATTGCGCAAACAGGTCGGCATGGTGTTTCAGAAACCCAATCCGTTCCCGAAAAGCATCTTCGAAAATGTGGCCTATGGGCTGAGAGTAAATGGCATCCGCGACAAGCACTTCATTGAAGAAAGGGTTGTCAGTTCAATTCAGAAATCGGCTCTTTGGGGTGAAGTGAAGGACAAACTGAAAAAGTCAGCTTCTGAACTATCCGGTGGTCAGCAACAGCGGCTTTGCATTGCCAGGGCTCTAGCCATCGAACCTTCCGTTCTGTTGATGGATGAACCGGCTTCGGCTCTTGACCCGATTTCTACCTCGAAGATTGAGGAACTGATTTACGACCTGAAGAAACAGTATACCATCATCATCGTCACCCACAATATGCAGCAGGCTGCTCGTGTGAGCGACCGTACCGCCTTCTTTTATTTGGGTGAGCTCGTCGAGTGTGACGATACCAAAACCATCTTTACCAATCCGAAGAGTTTACAGACACAGAATTATATTACGGGGCGGTTTGGCTAAGTCCTCAGACAAGCCGCTTTTGCTGGAGAAGGCGTCCGAATAGTAGGACGACCGGTATCATTGGAAACAGACAGAACAGCAGAGGGTTCACATGATCAAAATCAATGTGAACCCTCTGCCGTTTTGTTTACCAGCGTAAGTTGGTAACCCTGATTAATGAACCTGTGTTGACCGTTTTGAACAGTTTTATGTCTTAAGGGCGGTGCTGTTTAAAACTAGATAACCTGCTTTCAACGAGTCTGTTTAACAAAGATGCCTTTAAAGGCTCTTCTGTTTAAAGCCGTTTCGAAAGTGAGAATACAAATTCCAGTCCGCCTTCAGGACGGTT
>JAUZOU010000282.1 GCA_030706285.1 Bacteroidota bacterium | reverse complement strand
TCGCTTCGCTCCTTGGAAGACGAAAATTCCGGGCGCCTCTCTTTCCCCGGTTTTCTTAACGTTTTTCATCATAGTCGCCGCAGCCTGCCCGTGCCCGCTTCACTACCTGATCCTGTCCATCAAACGACTAATCAGTTGATTCTTTTCGGGGAAACTCCACAAATTTTCAATTTAATCCGAAGTTAACAGGATTTATTCAAAACGAGAAAAACCGCTTCATTCATAAAGCGGTTTTTCTCACAAATAGACTTATTTGGTTAAGTAGGATCTGTCGTAGAAAGTCGGTTTTTAGTTTTTGGGAAGTGCTTCCTTAACTACCATCGGACGACCAGCATAATCGGAACCATTCAGTTCAGTAATAGCTTTCTTGGCGCCATCTTCTTCTTCGATTTCGCAGAAGGCAAAACCTTTGGAACGTCCCGTTTCACGGTCTTTGATAATTTTTACAGAAAGAACGGTGCCATAATCTTCCATTACTTCTTTCAAGTCATTTTCCCGAACGCTATAGTTCAGGTTCCCAATGTAAATGTTCATAAATAAATAATAAATGAATAAATAAATAAAAAATGATTAGCGGCCACAATTGGCGTATAAAAGCAAAGAAACACATTTTTTTCCATTTTGCAAGTTTTTTGCCAAAATAATTTTAATATTTTTTTAGATATCTTAATGTTTGATTTGGCAGTTTATTGATTGAGACTTATTTAGTAAGTTTGTAATGGCGTTTTTTACTAAGGAACTGTTGCCCGTTTGGACAAAAAACATTAACTGAACATAGTATGATTATCAATGAAACTGAAATAAAAGAAGCGCGCGTGTTAGAGGTTGGCAAGCAGATGATGCTGGCTGCCAAAACGGCGCCAAAGGGGAAAGGGCTCGATCAACTGGAACTTATTCTGGTCAGTGGGGAAGACTTACTGGTATTGGCCGATTATATGGATAAAAGTGTGGAACGTCACGGACGGAAATTTTTCTACCGTGATGCCATCAATGTGCGTCAGGCACAGGCTATCGTCGTGTTGGGAACCAGGTTGAAAAACATGGGCTTAAACTGCGGGTATTGCGGCTTTCCGACGTGTGAGGCAAAAGAGGCTCAGGGACAACTTCCCTGCGCTTTCCCGCTCAATGATCTGGGCATTGCCATCGGATCGGCGTGTGCTATGGCAGCCGATTTCAGGGTAGATAGCCGTGTGATGTTTTCTGCCGGTATCGCTGCGATGGAGCTGGGCTGGCTTGGTGCTGAATGCAAGGCTGCCTATGCGATCCTGTTAAGCGCGACCGGAAAGAACCCATTCTTCGACCGCCAATCGACCAGACCGGAAAAATAAAATCCGCCGCTGTCTGTTGAGCAGTCAGTGGCGGACCGTATGATAAAAATGGTGTGGCTTAAAAGGTTTGCAGATCATACAACCGTTTGAAAGCACCGTTTTTGGCCAGCAGTTCCTGATGGGTTCCACGTTCGATGATACGGCCATCGTTGATGACGCAGATCAGGTCGGCGTTGCGAATGGTGGAAAGCCGGTGGGCAATGACGATGGTAGTCCGGTTTTTCATCAGGTTTTCCAACGCTTGCTGGACCTGTTTCTCGGACTCAGTATCCAACGCCGATGTGGCTTCATCCAGAATCAAAACAGGCGGGTTTTTCAATACAGCCCTGGCGATGCTGATGCGTTGACGTTGTCCTCCGGACAGTTTCCCGCCTCTGTCTCCGATGTTCGTTTCATACCCATTTTCGGTGGCCATGATAAAGTCATGGGCATTGGCAATTTTGGCGGCATCCATAACCTCTTCCAATGTTGCATTGTCTGAACCGAATGAAATGTTGTTGAAGAAAGAATCGTTGAACAGGATGGCCTCCTGATTGACATTACCCATCAACTGTCTTAATTCATGGATCGGGAAGCTCCGGATATCGGTTCCGTCGATGGTAATGTTGCCACTGCCTACATCATAGAAACGGGGCAAGAGATCGACCAGCGTCGATTTTCCGGAACCTGATTGACCGACCAAGGCCACCGTCTGTCCTTTGGCAATAGACAGGTCAATGTGTTGCAGGACCGGCTCTGTCTGATACTTGAAGCAGACATCCTTGTAAATGATCTCTTTGCTAAAGGTGCTGATGTGTACCGGTTCAGTTGGCTCAACGATGGGGTTTTCAGCCAACAGGATTTTATCGATACGCTCCATGGATGCCAGCCCTTTTTGTATGCTGTACCAGGCTTGTGCAAAGGCTTTGGCCGGATTGATGATGCTGTAGAAAATGATCAGGTAGTAAATGAATGTCGGCGCGGAAATAACCGATTCTTTGTTCAGGATCAGTGTGCCACCGAACCAGACGACAATGGCAATGATGGTCGTTCCCAAAAATTCACTCATCGGGTGAGCCAATTGCTGTTTTTTGGCAATTTTCCGGGCGGTGCGGCGCAATCGTTCGTTTTGTTGGCTGAAGCGGTTACGGATCTTGTCTTGAGCATTGAATGCCATGATAATACGCAAACCGGACAACGTTTCTTCTATCTGTGCCAGCAATTCGCCCCATTGCGCCTGTCCTTCACGGGACGGCCGTTTCAGTTTTTTGCTGATATTCGTCATGAAATAGCCGGCAATAGGCAACAAGGCAATGACAAACAGGGTAAGCTGCCAGCTCAGCACAATCATTGTACCGAAATACACGATGATCATGATGAGGTTCTTGAAGATCATATCCAGCGAACTCATCACGGAGTTTTCGACTTCGTTTACATCGCCCGACATACGGGCGAGGATGTCGCCTTTTTTTTCTTCAGAGAAAAAACTCAGGGGCAAACTCGTTACCTTATAAAATATCGAATTTCTCAAATCGCGCAGGACGCCTGTCCGGATGGTGACCATATTGACGGAAGCCATAAACATGAACAGGACCTTTAATATGGTCATAAGGACCAGAAAACCGCCGAGCAGCATCAGTGTAATACCGCCGCCATTGGTCTGTATGGTATGGGTAATGAAGTAGTAAAAGTCGTTTTTCAGAACTGAACCCCATTGACCGATCCCAACGCTACTCAAGCTTTGATAAGTGGTATGTACGTTTTCGCTCATTCCAAACAGGATTTTCAGAATGGGAATGATGAGTGCGAAAGAGAATAAGCTGAAGAAGGTGGAAAGGAGGTTGTTCACAACGTTCATGACAACACTCCTCATATATGGTGGCACCAGTCTGAGCAACAGTTGGATAAAACTTCTCATTCAAAGGGGGTTTTCGGGTTGAAAGTACATAAAAAAACAGTAAAAAAAAAGAGACTGCCGAGGCAATCTCTTTGTGGGCGCTGAGGGATTCGAACCCCCGACCCTCTGCTTGTAAGGCAGACGCTCTGAACCAGCTGAGCTAAGCGCCCAAAGACTAGCGATATATGATGAACAGGTGGTGGGCGCTGAGGGATTCGAACCCCCGACCCTCTGCTTGTAAGGCAGACGCTCTGAACCAGCTGAGCTAAGCGCCCCTGTTTTTCATAAAAGCGGGACAAAGATACACTGATTTTTTTCCCCCGCAAGGGTTTTTTGCAGCATTTTTTCAAACAAACCATTTTTTTAATGGCTGGAGACAGGTTATTCCATTGAAAAAGCGTACTTTTGCACTCAATAAAAGTATGATCTCAGTGATGAGGTATCATGCTAGTTATCAGGTTAACATAGATTGGTTTCTTCGAAGACAAAACACTAATTTTCCCCAAATGGAATTAAATGATTTAACGGCCATATCTCCCGTTGACGGGCGCTATCGTTCACAGACTGCCGTGCTTGCTCCTTATTTTTCGGAATTTGCCTTGATCCGGTACCGTGTCCGGGTAGAAGTGGAATATTTTATTGCGCTGTGTGAAATGCCGCTTCCACAGCTGGCTACCGTAGATGCTTCCGCTTTTGCCAAATTGCGGAATCTCTATACGACCTTTTCAACCGGCGATGCCCAACGCATCAAAGACATCGAAAAGGTGACCAATCATGATGTGAAGGCGGTCGAATATTTCTTGAAAGAAGCGTTCGACAAAGAAGGCTTGTCTGCCTACAAGGAATTCATTCATTTCGGACTGACATCACAGGATATCAACAATACTTCCGTGCCTCTTTTAATCAAAGAAGCGATGGCAGAGGTCTATTATCCGTTGCTTCAGCAGGTTATTGACAAGTTGGCATCGCTGGCAGAAACCTGGAAGGCTATTCCCATGCTGGCAAAAACACATGGCCAACCTGCTTCACCGACACGCCTGGGTAAAGAAATAATGGTTTATGTAAGCCGCCTGAATGCTCAGGTGGCCTTATTGGAACAAATTCCTTATTCGGCCAAATTCGGAGGGGCAACCGGCAATTTCAACGCCCATCATGTGGCCTATCCGGCCATAGACTGGAAACAATTTGCCGAACGATTCCTGAAAGAAAAACTGGGCCTCGTCAGGGAACCATTC
>JAUZOU010000281.1 GCA_030706285.1 Bacteroidota bacterium | reverse complement strand
CAATGGCTTGCAAGGCGGCCATTCCGGAGATGATATCGACAAGGGCAGGGGCAACGCCAATCATCTGCTTGCCCGTTTGTTGTGGCACCTCAATGCCGGGACGGATCTTCGGTTGCATAGCTTTACCGGAGGAAATCTGTCCAATGCCATTCCAAGAGAAGCCTCTTGTCTGGCAGGTGTCCCTTACGATAGGAAAGAATCGGTACGTGTCCGTCTGAATGTGTATCAATCAGAACTGGAAGCCGAATTTGGTCCGGTCGAACCCAATCTGAAATTGGATCTCACGTCGGAACCGGCTCCCACTGAAATTATTGTCAAAAATGATAGTGACCGGTTCATTTCGGCGTTATATGCCTGTCCGACTGGCGTCATTGCTATGTCTCATTCACTTCACGGACTGGTTGAGACATCTTTGAATTTAGCTTCTGTCAAAGAAACGGGGGCCAATGAATGGACGGTCACGACCTCACAGCGTAGCTCCGTCGAGTCCGCTAAATTTGCACTCAGCAACAGACTGGAAGCGTTATTTACACTGGCTGGATTTTCAACGTCTCATGGTGAAGGCTATCCCGGGTGGAACCCGAATCCGGATTCGGAACTGGTGAAACTAGTGGCGTTGACCTATAAGGACTTGTTCGCAAAGGAACCACGTGTTAGAGCCATTCATGCCGGATTGGAATGCGGCTTGTTTTTACAGAAATACCCGGGTCTGGATATGGTGTCTTTCGGACCGACGATGCGTGGTGTCCATTCACCGGATGAACGCTTACACATTCCGTCTGTGACCATGTTCTGGCAGCTGTTGACGGAAACGCTGAAACGACTTTAACAGACAGTCAAACCGGAGATAGACCCTGATGAGGCAGCTACTTTGTATAGGTTTAGCAACCATCCTTACCCTTGGATGGTTGTTTTCAGGATGCCAGGATGCAGAAAATATCTCTGGTAAAGGTCATCTGTCGTTTTCGACCGATACCCTTTCGTTTGATACCCTTTTTTCAACCATCGGCAGTACGACGGCCTGGTTGAAGGTATACAACCGTGAATCACATGCCGTGACCATCGATCAAGTTCGCCTGAAATCCGGTGGCCAAAGTGGTTTCCGTATCAGTCTGGACGGAGAAAGCCAGCTTCCTTTGTCAAATGTGACGATTCCGGCTCATGATAGTCTTTTCTTGTTTGTCGAATTGACCGCTCCTCTACAAAACAGCACCCTGCCTCAATTTTTGGGTGACGCCGTCCTGTTTGAAACCGCTGAAGGGCTTCAGCAGATTGTTCTGGAGGCATGGAGTTGGGATGCAACGATCTGGCATGGCAAGGCGATTACGGCAGATACAACCTTGACGGGAGACAAGCCGATCATCCTGTATGACAGCCTGGTCATTGCACCGGATGTGACCCTGACCTTGGATGAAGGGACGACATTGTTTATTCACGATCGGGGCAAAGTACTTGTGTACGGGAATGTCAAGGCAAAAGGATCTGTGGCTCATCCGGTCACGTTCAGGGGTGACAGGCTGGACAATGAGTTTGACGATTATCCGTATGATTACAATGCCGGTCAATGGTATTATATCCAGCTGAAAAAAAACAGCTTTAACAATGAATTTGACCATGTGCGGATCAGGGGTGGTTATTATGGCATTATAGCCGATTCCTCTTCCGCCGATCAGTTAAAATTGACGTTGACCAATTCAGTCGTTACAAATGCCTATTATTATAGTCTGTACAGTTTTTGCAACCGATTGCTGGTGATTAATTCGGAACTATCCAACAGCGGTTCTTACACGGTTTTTCTGATTGGTGGCGAGGCAACCTTTATTCATTGTACCATTGCTAATTATGAGGATTTTAAAACCCGGGAAGAGCCATCCGTGGTTCTGGCCAATTATTTGCTTGATAGCCAGAAAAACGAAATACCCTATCCGTTGAAGGCTCATTTTACGAATTGTCTGATTTTTGGCAACCAATCGGAAGAACTGGCTTTGGCTTTATCTGCCAATGAATCGGTTGGGGCTGATCTTTTCTTCCAGAACTGTTTGTTACGGACACAACTGAAATTGGGTATGCTGGCTGATCAATGTCTGTATCCTTCGGAAGTTGGTTTTCTGAAAACGGGCTCGGCCAAGGATAAGTGGGTGTATGATTACCGGATCGATTCTACCTCAGTTGCCAGAGGGGCCGCGTCAATGGTAGAGGCCAACCAGTATCCCTTTGACCTGAATGGAAAGAACCGTTTGGCTGATGGTAAGCCTGATATTGGCGCCTACGAATATTAATTTACAAATTAATAATATAAATATAATAATATAGTATATTTGTGGCGATTCAATTATGAATGACCATGAACCGAAAACGATACTTCGGACCCGCCTGCCTGGCAAGTCTGATGCTATTATGCCACATCGAGTTAACCTTGGCGTCCGATGATGTCAGGGTGCTCTTCTATAATGTGGATAATTATTTTGACTGTGACAACGACAGCCTGACAGCCGACGAAGAATATCTACCGGGAGGGCTTCGTGGATGGACGCCCGCTCGTTTCTGGAAGAAAACAGGTCAGATTGCCAGAGTCTTGGCGATGGCAGGAAGTGCTCCGCCGGATGCAACGATAGCAAACCCTGACGGGGACGAGTCTGCCAGGCGTTATGGGTTTCCGTCGCTTGTCGGGCTGGCTGAAATCGAGAATGAAGGTTGTCTGCGCCGTTTGATCCGTTCCTCCCCTTTAAAGAATGCCGGTTACGAATGGATTCATTATGAATCTCCGGATGTCCGTGGAGTAGATGTGGCTTTGCTTTATAATCCTTATGTGTTTACGTTGGTTTCCAGCAAGCCGGTTGCTGTGACATTCCCGGAAGAACCTGCCCGTAAAACCAGGGATGTCTTGTATGCCTGCTTTGAAGTCTATGGAAGACAATCGCTTCATGTGTTTGTCTGTCATTTTCCGTCCAGACTTGGAGGAGAAGCCGAAACGAATGTGTTACGGTGCCGGGTGGCTGGGGTTATCAAGGGCATGACCGATTCCCTTTTATCTCTTTCAGCAGAGACCAATGTTCTGATTATGGGTGATTTCAATGATTATCCTGAGAGTCAGTCTCTGACTCAGGTGCTCGGAGCAGGGCCACCCGGATCTGTTTCAGGTTTACGGTTGTACAACCTCATGTATCCGCTGACTGGAAATCCAGAAATAGGTACCTATAAGCATGAAGGGACCTGGAATATCCTTGATCAGCTGATTGTATCCGGTGCCTTGCTCTGTAAATCCGATCATGCCCGGATTTTTCGTCCGCCATTTCTGCTCACCAATGATGACAGATGGTTCGGTGTTAAACCGTTCCGGACGTATAATGGCATGATCTATCAGGGCGGTTACAGTGACCATTTACCTGTTTTTGCAGACCTGCATTTTTGATTTGGCAGACCAACAGCTTTTACTTAATTTTGCACGTCTAAAAAATACCTTAAAAATCGTATTAAACTATGTTTGAGAATTTAAGTGACAGACTCGAGCGCTCATTCCAGATTCTGAAAGGACAGGGCAGAATTACAGAAATCAACGTGGCCGAAACGTTGAAGGATGTCCGTAAAGCATTGCTCGATGCCGATGTCAATTATAAGATAGCCAAGCAATTTACCGAAGATGTCAAGGAAAAGGCGATGGGGCAGGATGTGCTCCGTTCGGTTAAGCCTAAGGAAATGATGGTCAAGATTGTCCACGATGAGCTGACCAGGCTCATGGGAGGTGACCAGACAGACATCAACATTAAAGGTAATCCGGCCATTATTCTGATGTCCGGTCTTCAAGGTTCAGGAAAGACTACTTTCTCCGGGAAATTGGCCAACATGCTGAAAACCAAGCGAGGCAAACACCCGTTGCTGGTTGCCTGCGACGTGTACCGTCCTGCAGCCATTGATCAGTTGAAGGTACTTGGAGAGCAGATCGGCATTCCGGTCTACAGCGAACCGGATAGCAAGAAACCGGTCGAAATAGCCAACAACGCCATTTCTTATGCTCGAAAGAACGGACTGGATTTGATCATCATTGATACCGCCGGACGTCTGGCTATCGATGAAGCGATGATGACCGAAATTGCCGCCATCAAGAAAGCCATCAACCCGCAGGAGATCTTGTTTGTTGTCGATGCCATGACTGGTCAGGATGCGGTGAATACGGCTAAGGAATTTAATGAGCGCCTCGATTTCGACGGCGTGGTGTTGACCAAACTGGATGGTGATACCCGTGGTGGTGCAGCTTTGTCCATCCGGGCGGTCGTTAATAAGCCGATTAAATTTGTCGGTACCGGGGAAAAACCGGAAGCTATCGATGTGTTCTATCCGAGACGAATGGCCGATCGTATCCTTGGCATGGGTGACGTCGTTTCCCTGGTGGAAAAGGCTCAGGAACAATACGACGAAGAAGAAGCCAGAAAGCTTTCCAAGAAAAT
>JAUZOU010000280.1 GCA_030706285.1 Bacteroidota bacterium | reverse complement strand
CGGATCGTCTTTATGAAATGACTCGTGTATAAATCCCGTACCAGCTTCGCTGTCCATCAGCATTTTCAGGCAAACTCGAATCTCTTCATCATTGGTGCTTGTCAACGCTTTCATCATGATACTCATCGGCCAAATCATGTCATAACCGATATGAGGACCGCCAATACCTTCGCCAGCCTTGCCTTTAAAAAAGTAAGGATTATCCTTGCTCCAGACAAATCGACGGGTGTTTTGATACACCGGATCGTCTACTTTCACATCGCCCAGGTAGGCCATGGAAAGCAAACTCGGTACATTGGCATCGTCCATTAATAGCTGATTACCAAAGCCATCTACTTCGTAGGCATATATTTTTCCATATTTCGGGTGATGATAGATGGCATATTTCCGGAGAGCCGTTTCCACTTCAGTTGCCAGATTGTTGCATTCATCAGCCAGATTGACCTTGTTATTTACCTTTGATAAAATCTCAGCCGCCTTACGAAGCGAAGTAACGGCAAAAAAGTTGGAAGGAATCAGAAACTGAAAGGTCGTCGCATCATCCGAAGGACGAAAAGCCGAAGCAATCAATCCGACGGGGTTAACCGGATTTCCAAGCCCGTTGTTTGACATGGTATCGAGCTGGCGTTCCGTGACACGTTGAAAATGGTATGGCCCAACACTTTCCTTCCGTTGTTGTTCCTTGAACGTTTTCAGAATTAATTCCATGGCTTTTATCCAATCGGATGAAAAAACAGAGGTATCTCCCGTCACCTTCCAATATTCGTAGGCAAGACGAACAGGATAACATAAAGAATCAATTTCCCATTTCCGTTCATGAATTTCAGGTTTCATGTCCGTCAGATCAGTCATCCAATGGTTCCCAGGATCTGGCTCCATGTTAAAAGCGTTGGCATACGTATCAATTAGAATGCACTTAAGTTGGCGATTGATCACCCCGGCTATCATTTCCCTGAGCTTCGGATCCTTTTTGGCCAATGCGACATAAGGCCACACCTGTGCCCCTGAATCACGTAGCCACATGGCATGAATATCACCTGTATAAACAAATGTATCATCTTTTCCATCTACCGTCCTGTAATGAACGGTCGTATCGAGTGTATTCGGAAAACAGTTTTCAAACATCCATGCCAGTTTGGCATTGGTAAGCAACTGTTTGATCAAGGCTATTTTTTCTTCCACGGCCGTTGAAACGAATAAACGTTGCTCAACGGCAGGACGCCTCGAAACGTATAGTTGGGTATTGTCCTCTTTGCTGACAAAATTGTCTTTATTGGTTGCCCCCTCCCCAAAACAGACCGTATTAGCCTTGGCTGTGAAAAAGAAGCACGTACAGGCAACATAAATCAGCAATGGCAATCTCTTTTTGAATGGCATAATTATCAGTTTTTCTTGTTTTTATTTGTTTTCATTTCATTCGAGAAGGAATAGGGCTTGTCTTCCTCTCTTATTCCACGCAGCGTATTTGGTACGGCAGACATATTGAAATGAAGGATCGCTCCCTTCAACAACGCATCGTGTTTCAGATAATTTTTATCATACTCACAGCCATTTACTGTTAAATCATTAACATAAACATTGCTTTCACTATTATTAGCCGCATCAATTAGAACTTGTTTCCCGTTCTCCAAATTCAGTTTGATTTTTTTAAATAGCGGAGAGCCAATGACGTATTGATCGGTTCCGGGACAAACAGGATAAAAGCCCATGGCTGAGAAAACGTACCACGCAGAAGTTTGACCGTTATCCTCATCTCCACAATAACCATCTGGATGACAGGTATATAATTTATCCATAGTCTGACGAATCCGGAATTGAGCTTTCCAAGGTTGTGCGGAATAGTTGTACAGATAAAGCATATGCTGAATAGGCTGATTTCCATGCGCATATTGCCCCATATTCATTATTTGCATTTCACGAATCTCGTGAATCACACTACCATAATAGCTCTCATCATAAACGGGAGGCATAATAAAGATCGAATCCAGCATCCGGTTAAAGACATCCTGACCGCCCATCATATAAATCAGCCCCTGAGGATCGTGAAAAACGGACCATGTGTACTGCCAGCTATTGCCTTCGGTAAACGCGTCACCCCATTTGAACGGATTAAAAGGCGTCTGAAAACTGCCATCTTCATTTTTTCCTCTCATCAATTTACTTGACGAATCAAAGAGGTTTTTGTAGTTCATGGCACGTCCGGCAAAAACAGCCAGTTCTTTTTTCGGTCGACCGAGTGCCTGTCCGAGTTTATAGATAGTCCAGTCATCGTAAGCATATTCGAGTGTCCGTGCAGCACTTTCATTGATGCCCACATTATAAGGCACATAGCCCAACCTGTTATAATACTGATAGCCCAACCGCCCAGTGGAATTAATTTGGGGATGTACTTGTTGAGTACCGCGCAGGACTGCTTCATACAACGTATTTATATCGTAGCCCCTCAAGCCTTTCAGATAGGCATCTGCCACGATCGACGCAGAATTGTTGCCAATCATACAGCCCCGGTGCCCCGGACTTGCCCATTCGGGCAAAAATCCGCTTTCTTTGTAAGCATTGACAAGCCCTTCCTGCATTTTTACATTCATTGAGGGATAGACAAGATTCAACAACGGAAACAGACAACGGAATGTATCCCAGAAACCAGTGTCGGTAAACAGATAGCCGGGTAATACCTGACCGTTGTATGGGCTGTAGTGAACAACATGACCGGCTGCATCATACTCGAAAAAACTCCGGGGGAACAATACCGAACGGTACAAACAAGAATAAAAAGTTCTTAGGTTATCAACATTATCATCTTGTACGTCAATGTGCGACAAGACTTCGTTCCATCTTTTTCTGCCGTCCATCCTTACGGCATCAAAATCGCGGTTACCCAGTTCGTTCAGATTCAGGCTGGCCTGATCAAAACTGATAAAAGAGGAGGCAACGCGGGCATGAACGATTTCTCCCTTTTTAGTAACAAAGCCAATGACCGCACCGGTATGATTTTCCTTGATCTCAAGACGATCCTCCACCAGTTTGTCCTTGTCTACGGTAGCAGTATAAGTGAATGGCTTATCGAATACAATGACAAAATAATTCTTGAAGTTCTCCGGCACCCCTCCGTTATTCCGGGTTGTGTAGCCAATAATTTTGTTTTCGGAAGGAATGATTTTCACATACGATCCGCCATCAAGTGCATCAATCACCACATAGGATTTCGCTTCAGGGAAGGTGAAACGGAATATGGCTGCTCTTTCGGTCGGTGTAATCTCAGTGGTCACATCGTGATCTGCCAAATATACCTTATAATAATTGGGCTGAGCTATTTCCGCTTTGTGTGAAAACCAACTGGCTCTTTCGTCCTGATCGAAAAGCGGTTTCCCCGTAACAGGCATGATGGCAAATTGCCCGTAATCACCGATCCAAGGACTGGGTTGATGTGTTTGTTTGAACCCCCGGATTTTGTCGGCATCATACGTATAGGTCCAGGTATCGTCCATTTTGCTCGTCTGTGGCACCCAGAAATTCATGCCCCAGGGTAGTGCTATGGCAGGATAGGTATTACCGGTGGATAAGGTATTTTTGGATTGGGAACCAACCAATGGATTGACATAATCTATGTAATCGACCGGTTGATTCGCTCTTGCAAAAAATGAGCCGGTTATCAGTGCGATATAGGCGAAAACTATTTTTTTCATCAGTAATCTTTATTCAAATTATTCTCGATCTATTTATAAAAAAGGCTGCTGTCATTCATTCTTTGTGGTTCGTTGGATCAAACAAAACAGTCTATTGTATTTCATTCATTCCGGCGGGCAGACTTGCATGAAAGCAACCACACTGCTGGCTTCGTAAGATTGTATAACGCCGCTTGGACACAAAATGGTATAATTCCGGTAAGTCAGTTGCCTGGTTTTATCCCTGTTGGCCCATCCTGTATTGATATTGTTCCGGATCCATTCGAGATACTGGGTTTGTCCGCAATCGACAATCAAACTCATCATGTAATGCGCGAAAATGGCTTTCAATACTCCTTGCTCGTTCCAATCGCCTTCTGCCGGTAAAATTCCGCCAATATCAGACATTGATTGTTGGGTAAAACCGGCTGCCAGTTTAGCATCGTTTAAATAGCTTGTGTCTTTTGTTTCTTTATACAACATGACCGCAGCACCAATACACGTGCCTTGATTATACGTATAGGTTTCGCCAAATGCAGCAGGATCATTCCCGTTTTTATGGTCAGCGACACGACCGGATTCGCTGTCAAACAAATTGTCTCTTGACCATTTGTAGATTTTCTTTGCTTTAGCTAAATAATTTGTATCCTTCGTTATATTATATAGTGTCATGGCTGCAATGACCGTTGGATAATTGATGCAGGCGTTTTTAACATCGTGGCTGAAGCTCCAGTACATACCCCCATTAACCGGATCGTATGCATCGCGCCAAACACGGTTGAATCCTGCCACCGACGTAT
>JAUZOU010000028.1 GCA_030706285.1 Bacteroidota bacterium | reverse complement strand
GTGTAACGCCTTCTTGTAGGCAGCTTCGGCCTTTGCAAACTGGTCATTTCTGAAATATACCCCTCCGAGCCCATTATACGTATCGGCAGAAGAGACGTTGTCATTGATCGATTCTTTAATCGTAACAGCACGAATATAATAGTCGACGGCGTTCGAAAAATCACCGATCGTCGCATACAACTCACCTAAATTGTGATAATCTTTCGCAATGTTGGCCTTATCACCGGTCTTTTTCGCGAAATCCAGCGATTTCAAAAACGCATCGATCGCTTTCGAATAATCATCCAAACTTAAATAATTGGCTCCGATGTTTTGGTAGCAAATTACCTGGTCAGCCAGATTTCCCTGTTGTTGATAAACATGGATAGCATTAAGATAATACGCTGTTGACAAGCTGTAGTCGGAGCCAGCATAACACATACCCAGATTGATCAACGTACCGGTCATCAAGACGGTATCTTTCAGCTGTTTTCCGATAGAAAGTGTCTGCAGAAACAACGTCTGTGCCAATTTCTGATCGCCTTGTAAAAAATTGATAATCGCTTTGTTTGTATAAACTTTAGCCATAACATCCTGATAGTCATTCGCCTTGGCGATATTCATGGCTGTTTCATAATGCTGGAGTGCTGTTTCAAAATTTCCCTGACTATAGGCCAGCAGGCCCATATTATTAATCGCTTGTGCAACAATTCGCTTGTTCGAGCAGGTTTGCCCGATGAGTAAAGCGGTCGAGTCATGGGCCAGACTTTCGGTCAATGCTCCTTTTGACAATGTTAGATTTCCTAAGCTAAGGTGAATGCGTGCTTTCCAACATGCCAACGTCGTATCTGACGTTCCTGTCGGTATCTGTTTCAATCCATGCGTTAACAGGATGATGGCTGAATCCGGATTGGATGATTTCAACGAGTCTGCCTGATCATACCATTTTTTAATGATCATCGTATCAACGACCGATGCCTGCCCACGATGCTCAACACCATGACCGTTTTTGCCACATGAAGCAAAAAAAAGCCCGAAAAACAAGAAAGGGATCAATTTGAATGCAACATCTGACAAATAAACTCGCCAATGAAAAAAGACACTGTACATACGTAAAATACCAGATTCCAACTTGACTTATAAGCCTCTGTATGGCCGATAACTAGCTATTTTCAGACAAATATACAGATTGTTTGCTTTGAGCGATTTAAATGGACAATAAACTTTTAACAAAAATTCAGCCAGTAGGGAACCAAGACGTCACAGTCTGTACTTTTTCCGGATAACCTAATCTGCTCTTTAGCTCATCGCTGCCATTTCCTGCTTCTGAAACAACGGTAAGCCCGACAATCCGGTTACTTGATACGGAAGCAATTCTTACCCATTCTTCGAATTATTTGTAACTTGCAGCCCAAACATCAAGGTATGGGAAAAAGGCAGCAAGATTGGGATGAAAAGCTAAAGTTGGTTTTCAGAACGTTACATTCCAGGAATTACAGATTGTTTTTCGGCGGTCAGTGTATTTCGGTCACCGGAACCTGGATGCAAAACATCGCGCTGAGCTGGCTGGTGTACCGGATTACAGACTCTGTCTTTTATCTTGGCCTGGTGGGTTTTGCCAACCAGATTCCGTCACTCCTCATCTCCCCTTTTGCCGGTGTCATGGTCGACAAATGGAACCGTCACCGCATCCTCATCGCCACCCAGGCACTATCCATGGTTCAAGCGTTGATACTCTTTGGGCTGATCGTTACCAACACGGTCACCGTTTGGCACATCATCCCCCTCAGCCTATTTCTTGGCATTGTCAATGCGCTAGATACCCCGGCACGACATTCGTTCATTGTAGATATGATCGAGAAACGGGAAGACTTGGGCAACGCTATTGCGCTGAACTCAGCCATCTTCAACAGCGCCAGGCTCATTGGGCCTTCCATTGCCGGCTTGCTGATCGCCTGGCTGGGGGAAGGTCCTTGTTTCCTAATCAACGGATTAAGCTACATCGGTGTCATTGCTGCACTGCTGGCCATGAGACTGAATCCTCCCATCCGGAAGCAAGGTGAACAAAACATACTCAAGGAATTAAAAGAAGGCTTTGATTATACATTTCATTGCCTGCCCATCAAAGCCTTTTTGCTGTTGCTGGCCATGGTCAATCTGTTCGGTGTCTCTTATATGGTGCTGATGCCGGTAATTGCCAAGGATATTCTACAAGGCGGATCTCACACCATGGGGTTCCTCATGGGGGCTATCGGTGCCGGTGCGTTAACCGGAGCGTTTTACCTGGCATCCAGAAAAACGGTGGTAGGGCTGAGCAACAAAATCCCGTATGCCCTTTGTCTCTTTTCGTTGTCCGTCATCGCCATTGCTTTTTCGACCAATTTTTATCTGTCACTCGTTTTAATGTACTTTGCCGGCTTAGGCATGATCTCCATGATGGCTTCCAGCAATACGGTGATCCAAACCATTGTGGATGATGACAAACGTGGCCGGGTCATGAGCTTTTATGCCATGTCGTTTATGGGCGTCGCTCCTTTCGGCAGCCTCCTGGCTGGCAGTCTTTCCGGAGTGATCGGTGCCAAATACACCATCCTGATCGGAGGGATTTGCTGCTTTGCCGGTTTCCTGATCTACCAGAAACACAAACCGGCCATCCGCCAATTCATCAATACGGTTTATGTTAAGAAAGGCCTCATCACCAGAAACGTGACAGTGCTCGACAATACGTATTCCGATTACAGCGACACTCAGTCCTGACAGAGTTAGAGCCGGTTCCAATCAGTCCGACCGGATAGGGGTCTGCCAGGCAGTGATACGTCCAATCGTCATTGCCTGGAATGCAACAGCCGCCATCTCAAGGATCAACTATCACTACCTCAATCAGAAATGATTATTTTTTCGTAATCTATTTGTTGAGCCGACTGTATTTTTACAATATAAATACCTTTTTCTAAAAACGACAGGTTTAACAGCTGGGAATCGTTGACAATCTCGGAATGAAAGAGGTCTTTCCCGTTAACATCAAAAACAGCAGCTGTACAGGACTTGCAATTGACCAGATTAACAATGCCATCTTTAGATGGGTTGGGGAAAAGACTAACCTTGTTTTCTATCGTCTTTACCGGAATCAATCCGTCATGGGTTGTAACAACCAACGTGAAATAGACTGTCACATCACCTTTTTTTGCCACATACACACCTGAATCTTCTGCTTGTACATCTTGAAACGTAATCGCAGCCGTATTTGCCGTAAATCCATCCGGACCAGTCCATTGCCAGTTTGTCGAATCAGCCGGCAAGGCACTGAAAGTGACAGTACCGCCACGATCGACTGTTGCTTTGTCGGTTTGTTTCCAACCGCTATTATTCAGATTCACCCACGGTCTCAGACGCAGGTTCTCATCCGGCAGATTTTCAGCCATTGGCTTTACACAGATAATCGTAACCGTATCGCCTTTTACCGGTATAGAAGAACCATCATAAACCTGAAATTCTGCCAGTCCTGCTTTAGTCACGCTACTCGTTCCTCCGGTAATGGTGACACGTACATATCTTGCAGGTATGGCGTCAAAACTATTGATCAATGTTTGTTGCGTACTGGTATTGGACGTCTGATTGACCGCCAAGTTCCAGCTCGAACTATCTGTTGACGTTTCAATCTTATATTGATACGCAATGCCCGAAACCGGCCAGACAATCTGAGTTTTGTTTATCGTGTACACCTTTCCCAAATCGACAGCCCATGAATGTCCTGCACTACTGTCGGCTGCACTCCAATAAGTATCGACATTGCCATCATTGGCGTTGATAGCCATTTTGGGGAAGGCTGATTCAATGGTTGATCCGTCAAATAATCTGAACTCATAAAAACTGGCCCAAACAGAATTTGTCGTATTTGTCATCGTAATGCGGACATAACGGCCAGATGCCGTGAAATGATCAGCCATAATCTGGCTTACCGTTGAGTTGGTTGTCTTATCCAACACAGTTACCCAGTTGGACTGATTCGTTGACGTTTCAATTTTATATTGATAGGCATACGTCTGCTCCCATTTGATCTCCGATCCAATGAGCGATTTTACACTGCCTAAATCAACCATCCACCAATGACCGGTATTCCCATCTTTTGCACACCAGCGTGTATCAGGAGAGCCATCATTACCTGACGCAATGGGATTGGCCGTTTCACTGCCATCTGACGTAGCCGGTTTGTTCAACGCAATGTTTGCATACTCGTACTTATCCTGAGAGTCAGCATTACATGGCTTTCCGGAAGCCAGATTATCCGGTACGGCCGGAGTAGAGGCGGAGACCGTAATCGTTCCTTCGGCACCAGTCGATTGCACGACAGCCAGACATTTCCCGTTAAAAGCTTGTCTTGAGGATCCTTTAAAGGACTCCAGACTGATCGGATTGCCATTATCCACGCCAACAATTTTTCCAGGCCCGCTAATGTTATAGGTCACCTGATTGGCTGCATCCGGCACCAATGTGCCCTGCTCATCCAGCATGCTTGTTTCAATAAAGGCCAGATCAACTCCGTTGGCATCGATCGTATCCCGGTCTGTCTTCAGGCGAATCTGTGACACATGGCCTGCCGTCACAATGCTATCGGAGGCTACCATATTGCCATTTTTGTATGCCAACACCTTCACCTGACCAGGCACGAATGGAATGTTCCATTCCAGGTGAAAGGGCTTGGAAGTCCTGTTCCTTTGCGTACCGATCTCTTTCCCGTTCACCATCAGCAACACACTATCACAGTTCGTATAGGCCCATACCGGAATTACCGTCTGATTAGTCCAATTCCAATGAGGTAACAGATGAACCATCGGCTTTCCCGTCCATTGACTTTGATAGAAATAATAACTGTCTTTGGGAAATCCGCACATATCGACAATTCCGAAATAAGAACTCTTTGCCGGCCAGCCATACGGGGTCGGTTCACCTAAATAATCAAAGCCTGTCCAGATAAACTGGCCTCCGACAAAGGCTCTGGACTTATCAAACGCCCATGCATCTTCCGCACTGTGCCCCCATGGCACGACTGAATTGTCATAGTTAGAGCATTGCATATCTGAACTTTTGAGTATATTTTGAGTTACGGGAAAATGATACACGCCACGAGTCCTTACCGCGGAAGATGTTTCACTACCAAAAAGCACCCAATTGGGATTTTTTGCATGATCGTTATCATAAACACCCCCGGAAGCATAATTCCAACCGACAACATCCAGAACAGGCCCAATCATCGAACTACTGTTCAAAGCCTGTGTAACGGGGCGGGTCGGATCATCCAACTGCACCCAACTCTTCAAGTTTGTTGCCGTAGTTACACCGGCAGATGTCGTTTGTTCCGGAATTTCATTTCCAATACTCCACATAATAACGCAGGGATGATTCCGGTCACGTCGAACCCAGTCCTGAACATCTTGTTTTGCCCATGTGTCGAAATACAAACTATAGTCGTTTGCCTTTTTGCTCCTTTCCCAAGCATCAAACGCTTCGTCCATCACAACGACGCCCAGCCTGTCACAGATTTCCAGCAATGCAGGAGCAGGTGGATTGTGTGATGTTCGAATGGCATTACAGCCAAACGATTTCAGGATTTCAACCTGGCGTTCCAGCGCCCGGTAATTTTGAGCGGAACCAAGACTTCCCAAATCATGATGCATACAAACGCCATGTAGTTTTATGTTTTCGCCGTTCAACCAAAATCCGGTCGTTGGGCTGGTCGAAAACTTGCGAATGCCCAATGTTGTACCAAATTGATCCAGCACACGACAGCTATCAACCAACTTAATCCTGACATGATACAGGTAAGGATTGTTGCATGACCATAAGTTCGGATTTGCCAGTTTATAGATAAAGGCAGAAGAATCTGCCTTACCGGCATCTATTGAAACCGGGGCACTGACATCCGTTGTCACCAAGTGCCATGACTGGTCATACAGGTCGGAAATCACCGACACCGTCCTTGGTTGTGACGAATGATTCTGAACAGTTGTCCTGACGGAAATAGTGGCTGACGATTGGCTGACATCATAAGACGTGACAACGGTACCACAATAGGCAATGTGAACCGGATCAGTCACCGTGAGCCAGACATTCCTGTAAATACCTGATCCGGAATACCAACGGCTGGTTGGCTGGTTGTTGTTCACCTTGACGGCAATCACATTTTTGGTGATACCCGTTTTGATGTAGGGGGTCAGGTCATACTCAAACGAGCTGTAACCATAAGGTCTTGTTCCTAACAACCTTCCATTAATCCAAACGGAACTGTTCATGTAAATGCCTTCAAACTGAATGGTGATTCGTCTGCCAGCATCACGTTGGGGCAAATAAAATGTTTTACGGTACCACCCTATGCCTCCATCCAGATAGGCCGCATCTCCAGCTGCCGCGGAATTCTTATTGAACGGCAGTTCGATGCTCCAATCGTGAGGAACAGATAGCGCACGCCATGACGCATCATTGTAGGTTGGACTTTCTGCGCCGGAAACATCGCCCAATTGAAATTTCCAGCCAACATTAAAACTTGTACCACGCCCTCCGTTATAGACATCTGAAACAGGGGCCTGTTCAGACGCGATGATAGATATATTATTAATAAATAGCAAACTTATTAACAACACCCATGCTCTATTTATAAAAGAAATCGCCATATTCATGTAGTTTAACTGTTATACTAAAAACGCAGTCTCAAAAAAGGACCATTCAATCTGAGAGTCCATTAACAGACCTCCAAATTAGTTATTTAATTTGTCATTCTGCAAGATAGAATAGCCTTTTATTATAGCAGTTACTAGCGAAAACGGATCAAATTGAAAACATGTGGAGTTTTCCGGAAAAGGATCAACTGATTAGCCGGCTGATGGATAGTAGCCGGTAGTGAAGCGGGCCCGGGCTAGCAGAACGGCGACTTAAAGCAACCGCCTGATCAACACCTTTCCCATAGCTACTATTGCACATTGTAAAGCCTGATCCTGCTTATCAGTACCATTTACTCATAAAGAAGCCGGTCTTTTTTTACCAGATCTTAACCAACTGATTTTCATTGCGCCACATCTTGTCGCCTTCTTTTACCCCAAACGCTTCGTAAAACGCCGGCATATTTGAAAGCGGGCCGATGACTCTATATTTGGCCGGAGCATGTTCGTCGCTTTTTACCTGATTGGCCAAAGCCTCCGGACGCGTATTCTGCATCCAACCAAGGGCATAGCCGAGGAAAAAACGCTGACTGGGAGTAAGCCCGGCAATCACTACATTGTTCCGGTATTGATCCGTTTTCTTGAAAGCTTCAAGACCCATGATGATTCCCCCAAGATCGGCGATGTTTTCACCCTGGGTCAGTGATCCGTTAATGTGCAGACTGTCGACCGGAACATACCCGTCGAACTGATCGACGATCATCTTCGTTTTCTGTGTAAACTTGAGGCTATCTTCGGTCGTCCACCAGTTGCTCAGGTTGCCGCCGGCATCGTATTTACACCCCTGGTCGTCAAATCCGTGGGTTATCTCATGCCCAAAAGTACCACCGATAATGGCATACAGAATGGCGTCATCGGCCATTTTCCGTTCATAACCAGGCACGATGATATTACAGCCAGGAATGACGATTTCATTATTGGAAGGATTGTAATAGGCATTGTACGTCTGCGGCTGCATGCCCCACTCCGTTCGGTCAACCGGTTTCCCGTATTTGCCGACCATATAGCCAAAGCCCCATTTGTTGGCAGCCATCAGATTCTTCACATACGATTGACGATCCACCTGCAATGAGCTCAGGTCTTTCCACTTGTCCGGATAGCCCACCTTCATGATGACGCTGTTGAGTTTATACAAGGCCTTTTCCTTGGTCGGAGCGCTCATCCAGTCGAGCGCATTGATCCGTTCGGCAAAAACAGTTTTAATGGCTGTACCGATTTCAACCAGCTTTTCTTTGGTTCCGGCTGGCAGATAATCGTTGACATAAACCTGTCCGATCAGCTCGCCCAACGATCCGTCGGTCTGTCCGACGACGCGCTTCCATCTCGGTTTGGGTTCCGTGACACCACGCAAGGTGGTGGCATAGAAACTGAAATCCTCCAGATAGGTCTTATCGTCCAGATTTTCAGCCAGTCCGTCAACAAACTGGCACTTCAGGTAATTTTTCCAATCTGCCAGCGAGTATTTTTTCAGCAACCCGTTGAGGGCTGTCAGGTATTCAGGCTGTCCGACAATGACGGTATCGACCTTCGTCAAACCCACTTCGTCCATAAACAGCTTCCAGTCGATTGTTGGCGTTTTGGCTGCCAAGGCCTCAAAGGTCATCTTGTTGTAATTGGCAAACGGATCACGGAGGTCTTCTCTTTTCCGTGACGCCTTTGCCATGGCTGTTTCCATTTCCATCATACGGGCAGCAGCCAGTTTGGCCTGCGACTTGTTATACCCGATGATGCCAAACATATGGCCCAGGTGACCCACAAACTTCCCGCGGATCTCGACCGATCGCTTATCGGTATCGACATAATAGCTTCTGTCAGGAAGGCTTAGCCCTCCCTGCGTGATGTACACCTGGTATTTGCTGCTGTTTTTGTCATCCTGGGAAAGGTACAACCCGAACAAAGGAGAAGAGGAAACCTGATGAATATAAGCGGCTTCTTTAATCAGGCCTTTCAGATCATTGATGCCATCAATGGCGGCAAAGTCATCCTTCAGGTCGCTCAGGCCTTTTTTATTCAGCGATACACTGTCCATACCCGAATAAAAATAGTCGCCGATCTTTTGTCTATCACTGCCTTTTATTGCATTCGTGAGGGCTGCCGACGATTCGCAGATCTTACGGACCTGGGCATTGATCGTATCCTGAACCAGCTGAAAAATACCATTACTTTGTTCGCTCGAAGGAATCGGGTGCTGACTGAACCAACTGCCATTGGCATACTGAAAAAAGTCATCACCGGGTTTGACGGTGTAATCAATGTGCGATGCCAACGCATCTGCCTCCCCTGCCGCACAAGTCGTTTGTCCACCGGCAAACACGATCGTTGCCAGAGTAAAGCAACTCCATACGGCGATTGATGCCATTTTACTCATATAATCATACTTTTTTCGTTCAAAGCTAACTAAATTTCTTTTAGGCCGGCAAATATAGTTTTTAATTTGAGATAAAAGGATAAATCACATAAATCCAGCTATTTATTAACATTTTTTCTACTCAGTCAACGACGTTTATGGATTATAACATCGATCAGACTTTTCACTTGTAACTCCTTCTATTCGAACGACACTCAATTGATATCTTTCGATAGCGATTGCCGGATTCTCATTGCAGAAAAATTCACGTACCGGAGAAAACGAACCGCGCGCGGGAACTTCCTCTTCGATCCGAGGCAAAAGTCGCTCGATCATTTTATATAGCTCATCGGAATATGACATTGTAATTAATTATTCTAACAATTTCATCTTAATCCCCTTTCTGATAATTATGTTTCTTTTTATCTAGATGTTTATTATTTAAATCCTCAAACTAATATCTTAATTGAACATAAAAAGCCACCGGAGAAGATTTATAATTTGTCGATAATTCTTTATCAGGATTGGCTTTTAAATAAAGTGTGCCATATCCATAGCCGATAATTTCACGCACGTAAAATTTAGCATTCAAGTGATTTATATCGGAACAATTCTCATCAAAGGAATATGTAATGTATGAACCAAAGTTAATCGGACTGTTATTTTCATCAAACAGCCTTGTTTCGCCAGTTTTTAATTCATCGCTTTTATTTTCAAATTTAATAGTTGCATAGAATGTTTTTTTATCAATCTTTTTTACCCGGATCAAATTACTATACAAGCTTTCAGAGCCTAAAGGGAAAATAAGTTGAGATTCAAGTTTCTTTGTAGAGAGAGGAGGTATCGCAACGACACGTTGTGAATAGGTTGTCGTGGTCGATGACCTTGACGTTTCCCCTCCAACATTGACACCGTTAGCGATAGTTCCTGCTACGCCACCTACCCCAAGAGCTCCTGCTACACTTCCCAGGTTTACACCGACACCTCCACTCTGTCCATTGGTAGAAGACGTTGCCGAGGGAATATAGTAAGGCGTGGATTCGGTCCCTCTAATGAAAAAAGTATTGCCAAGATCAATATAGATGGTTTTATCGGTTTTATTTTTCAGGGTCAAGTTGCAGATCCGATTATAATTATCATCGACATCCACTTTTATATCAAGATCCAGATTGGAATCGCCAATGATTGAACCCTTCTTTAATTGAGGTAACAGATATAAAATTAGCGCCCCTTTATTTTTAGCTTTAATTTCATCATCAATATAGGTAACCAACTTGCCATTATATGTCGCAACCAAGGAATCATTGATCAATTTTGATTCGGTCATATCTTGTTTTGAGGATGTTGTTGAGGCAGTTTCTGCTTTTTCAACTTTCGAATCAGAAGCATTTTCTCCATTAAACAGCTCTTTGCTCCCGTCAGGATGGATAATCGTCAATACCTCTTTCTTGAGTATTTGTTGTAAAGGTGCACTGTCTTTGTTTTCTAATTTGTAGAAAATGTTGGTTGGTCCCACTTCTACACTGTAAACTGTTTTTACATCCCCTTTCTGGGTAATCAGTTTATCCTGCGCATAACCAACTAATAAACAAGAGAATAATAATACTAAAATGAATAACTTTTTCATTGTTTGGTCTGATAATTTATAGTCCAACGAAATTAACTAATATTCCAAGCTTTCTTTTATTAAGTTCATCCTGACTTCATTAATTAATTTGTGTGAGTAACTTAATACATCTTCATCATGAAATCAAGTGCCAGCCACTTTATCCCAAAAAAGGCTCTATCAACCAGATACAGCCTTTTTAAGAAACAATGTACCAGAAAAAACCGTTCAATCGGTTTTCTTTCTGATCTCGATCGGTTTAATGGCAACCTGCATCTCTTTATCTATATTCTGGTTCTTAATTAGCCAGCGTTGAAAATCAGTCACTGTCAAGGATCTCGGAAGGCTTTCATTAACGAGATTGTCGTTTGCCTTGGTAAAGTTGTTCGGTGAAAAGACAAGGTAAATCCAGTTGTGTTCTACCGATTTATCGGCCGTCAGCTCCAACTCATCCACCTCTTGCTGTTCAGAGGGATCAGCCGATTTCTGATCGAAAAACACATAACGTTGTCCGTGCCTGATCTGTACATATCCGTTTTTGTTTTTGGCATAGGGCAACAGGCAATAAGCGGATGTCTGAGTATCATCCAGCAAATAAACGGCCAGATAGCCATCCACAGGGCTTTGAAAAGCCAAAAATAAATCATCGCCCTCGTTGAAACGGTTAGTTTCAAATTCATTTCCCCTTCCGTTGCTCAATATTTTTGCATCGATCGTGATGGCGGCACGGGTTATCTCTCTTGCTTTCCCGGTCACCTTCGCATAAACGGCCAACATGTCCTTCTCGTATGAGACTTTTATGGCAGGCGGTTCAACATCTTCCAACCATTCGCCTTTTACTTCACTGGCGCCCAATGAGGTAAAATCACTTCCAGACTGGCCGTTTTTATTGGAAATTACGGTCAGGTTGTTCTGAGATAGAATGGTTCCGTATTTGTCAGCCAACGCGGCTATCCTGGCCCTGTCTACGGCAGTTCTTTTGGCGTCTTCCAGCGAAACAGTCGATGGGGCATAATAAGTTGCCTCTCCCGAAACAGCATCAATTTTATTTGCTGCAATGAGTCTGATAGGCAGCACGGCTAAAACCAGAATAAGGAGTTTTCTCACCATAAGGAACCATCTACTTATTTAAAAGACAGCCGGTTTAATTGTTCTTCAGTCCCATCACGGCATCCAACTGCTCGTGCAAATCCTGCCCTTCTTTTTCCAGTTCGTCTCTCACGACTTTTACAGCAGCCTGTTTAGCCATATCACTGTTATAGGCAATACGGACAAGAACCCGATAACTCTGACGGGTTTCCATATACGCTTCCACTACCGGAATCACACGTCCAAGGTTTTGAGAAATCAGATTTTTGCTAGTTGTAATCGTTTTGACGATGGAGGCAGCTTCATCTTTTTTCAATTGTTGATTGGATACGGTATTGTCCACCAGTTCTGTCATTTGCGTTTGTATCTGGCCAGCCAGGTTTTGTTTGGCCAATTCGAGGGCCTGCATCTTCGCAGCATCGTAGGACTCGCCGACTGAGAAAGCTTCAGCCATAATGTATTTCGGATATTGGTTATCATCAAACTCATACTGCATTTTATAGGCTCTGTCAAGTTGCTTATCCAGCGGCAAAGCACCTGGAGTGGTCATCCAACCTTCTTTAGTCAGTTTTTTGGCATCCCGCAAGGCTGTCTTGGTCGATTTGGCATTCAGCTCAGATGCGGACTGTTTGTTCATCTCTTTATGTTCTTTAATGAGTTCTTTTTGAGATTGCGCGAAGACACTTGTTCCGGCGAAAAGTAAAAGACAAGCAATTGTAAAAACGCTATTTTTCATATTCATTGTTTTTATACCTACTCTTTGTTCCCGTTTTCGGCATTCCGAGTTTATATTGTTAGTTATGAGACAACCAGTTTACAATTACTTTAGTTTCCAGTTTTGCCAGGTGTCTATGACAGCATTACTGCCCGAAACGGTTGGCGTCTGTATCTTGCTATTGATCACCACACTCTGAAGCTTGACCTGAGTATTCACATAGTCATACAGTTCTTTGTACGTCATGTTGCCTTTGCTTTCCTGCATTTTCTTCAACAAATAATACGTAAACATGCCATGGCATTTATCCTTGTAGACAGTTGAACTTTCTTCGCCCGTACTGGAAGTGAGAACCACCAGGTTCCCGTCCAAGACGTCTTCCTTGGGTTTTACCTTGACTCCTTTCAGACTTAAGAGCCCCTTGTTCCTACCGCCTCCGCTGAAACAGGCATCCAGAAAAACGGTCACCCGGTTGGGCGAATTTTTTGTCAGACGCTGATACATATCTTCCACTTTAATTCCGGACGTAATTTCTGCTCCGGATACATCCACAGGGATCAGATAGGCTTCCTTGGTCTGCTCATCCGGCAAGCCATGACCCGAATAGTAAACGATCATGTTCATATTGCCGTGAAGGACATCTGCTATCTGAGCCATCCGGTTGATGCCACGGTTCATCTTGACAGCTGTCGCATCTTTCATAAAGAAGATGTGTTCCTCCTTAAGGCCAAGCATTTTTAGACAGTATTCCTTAAAGACCTCTGCATCGTGTCTGGCAAAATCAACATTCGCTTCCGTGTCCAGATCGGTCTGCTGACTAGCATAGTCTTCATTACCAATGATCAGAGCATACGTATTTTCATTTTCAGTCGTGTTTACCGGTATGTTCACATCAACATCCGAATTTTTGATTTCCAATTCATTGCTCTTTTTCTGGCTGGTGGTAGCCCCTGCTGCCAACTGGGAAGGATCAGACTGGAAGTGTTTCATCGCATCATGGATAATCAGTTCGATGGTTACCCGCCTGTTTTTGCCGCCAATCTCATTGGTCGTCTGCACATAATGCTGATAGGAATTTTGGGTATTCTTCAGCGGTTCTATGTATGTTTCCATAAATTGTCTCACTCCGAGCGTCCGCAACAGCCCCAATTGCTCATTGGTCGTTATGCCGCTTTGCTGACTAACACTAACGCTGTTCAATTGATTGTTCAGGTAGTAGGGATAATCCTCGATACTGCCATACTCGTTGGTGTAAGGGATGGATCCTTTTACTTGGGAAGCATCGGTCGTTCCGGTAATTTTGACGGTCACCTTGGTGTCTTTTGTCAGAAATTCTGACAAGTTCGTTTCGATGGTCTGCTTCAGGATCTCCATCGTGCTCATGGCCGCTTTCGAAGAGCCCAGGCGGTATTTTCCGGACGGATAATCATCGATCTGGCTTTTCAGACTACTACCCGGATTGTTGAGTATTTCATAATTATACTTGGCATGAAGGTTTTGCTCAATATCCCCTGAAGCCGTTTTGTCATTAACAATCGTCACATTGACCGTTGCCTGTAGGTTCTTGGATATTTGATTGTTTTGCAGCAATTTATCCAGATATTCTTCCAGTTCGTCCTGTATTTTCTGTTCTTTATTTTCCACCTGCCGTTTGACCTCCTGCTTAATTTCCGGAGCTTCTTTTTCCGGGACATGAAATGCCAGAGTCTTACTGGAGATAGTCTTGGTGGTCTGACCTGAAACCTGTTGAAATACCACCAGCAGTGTGGCCAGACTCAATAGTCGTATGGTTTTATTCGGGATTTTCATTGTAACGCATTCTTAAAATTGAGCTATCACTATTTTTTATCAAACAGTTTTTTGTTTTTTACAGACTGGAGGCAACCAGTCGAAGCCCTATGTACTGATCTTCAGTATCAGGGTACCAGGAATTTAGGTTGGACAACTTGCAACTTGCATCTATGTATGATCCGCCACGGCAAACGCGATATGAGCTGCCGAACAAATCCTGGCACCATTCCAACACATTGCCGGACATATCGTACAATCCAAGCTCGTTATATCCCTTTGTCGCTACCGGATGAGTCATCGAATTGCTGTTTGCCGCATACCAGGCTACATCACTGAGTGTATTGCTGCCGCTGTAGGTATAGCTTTTACTTTGATTTCCACCGCGGGCGGCATATTCCCATTCGTCTTTCGAAGGCATACGAAATGTTTTTCCAGTCAACTGGTTTAAATTTGTGATGAACGTTTGGCAGGCATTCCAGGTCACCTGTTCAACCGGAAGATTGTCGCCGGAAAATTTACTCGGATTGCTTCCCATCACAGCCTTCCATAACGCCTGAGTGACTTCTGTCTGGCCGACGTAAAAACCGCTGTTCATGGTTAAAGTATTGGTACCTCCAGCGACAGCCACCATATCAAAGGAAACGCCATTTACCGTAATAGTCTGATTTTGAAGAGATGAAACAGTAATACCTGCCGTTTCGGCATACAGTTCCTTATCATCGAATTTCCCGAAAATCCGGATCGTATAATTCGATCCTGGCGAGACTGTGGCGGGAATGCGCCATGTATAAGACGAGGCCGTGACATTACCGGCGATGTTCAAGTAGAACACACCCGCTTTATACAAATCGATTCTCAGCACATCAATATTGTGGTTCCAGTTCAGTTGGAAATTATCACCGGTAAACACGCTACAACTGGATGCCGGATACGTTATGGTGATATAAGGGACAACGGTAAATTTACCGCTGAAGGCAAAGGCATCCGGTATCACCGAACTTGAAACTTTGATTCTGTAATCATTGCCTGCCGGTAAATTGGGCATTTTTTCCCAATTATAAGAACCGTAATAGATTCCATGATTTGACATGTTACTGATAGGTTTTACACCGGTAGTTATCTGCTGATAATAGTTCTGACCTTTATACAAATCGAGTGTCACCCCATCTGAAAAATTGCTATTCCACGATAACAGCTGATAAGTCGGATAATACCAACGATCTCCGGATTTTGGGCTTTGAACAGACGATACCGCTTGCGAAGGCAAGGTATCCCTGGTCACATTGCCTCCGAAATCTTTGATTTCAGCACGGATATTGTAGCCGTCCGGCGTATATTTACAATAGGCAAGCAATGTATTGTTTCTATATATCGAATCGATCGACATGCGAGACGTCATTTCTTTCTGATACATCAACGAATCATAGGCCAACGAATCATTTTTGTATTTATAAATGGAAATGGATCTTACGGCACAGTTGTCGCCAACTTTGAGCGAATACGTACAGATATGCGTTTTAATGTTATAAGCTTCAAAAGCCAACGTCGACGTAGGATCTAAGGTATCCTGCTCATCGCTGCAGGATAAAACGGCCAGCAACAAAAAAGGCACAGCCAGGATAGTGAACATCCTGGACGTTATCGTTCGTTTATTCATTATAGTACATTTCATACTGTTCTATTATTTTTTTCTATACTGGCTTAACCCTCCGAATCTCCAACCTAACGAAAGTTCAAGACACGATTTTTTTTCATTGATGATCGAATACGGCGTTAGATCCGATTCATAGGTAAGGCCGATTCTCACGTTGCGGATTTCAAATCCGGCTTCTGCTACATAGCCCAGAATATAACGATTGAGCCCTTGCCCGATATTAAAAAATCGATCATCTTCCTTCATCAGAATACGATTTTGAAT
>JAUZOU010000279.1 GCA_030706285.1 Bacteroidota bacterium | reverse complement strand
GCCAAGGCCATTTTTCCGGCAACATCAGTCAGTTTGATTTTATCGGACGTCGTTGGTGATCCGGTTGATGTGATTGCATCAGGTCCGATGAGCCCTGATGCCTCAACCTTTGACAAAGCCATGCAGGCTCTGGAACGGTATCACTTGGTGGACGACATGCCGGTTTCTGTTATTCGCTATATTCAGGATGGGGTATTGCAAAAAATTCAGGAGACTCCGAAAGCGGATGATCCGGTTTTCAAGGCCGCATATACTAGATTGATCGGATGTAATAAAATGGCGCTTGATGCCGTTCGCCTGAAAGCCATGGACAATGGATTTGACGTCCGTATTCTGACTTCGGACCTGCATGGAGACCTGGTAAAGACAGCTGACTGGCTATTGGCTGAAGTCGTTCGCATTCAACGGGACCTGGCTATCCACAAACCAGTCTGTCTGCTAGCCGGCGGGGAATTGACCATTCAGGTGACAGGTCATGGATATGGAGGGAGAAATCAGCATCTGGCCTTGTATGCAGCCACCAAGATAAAGGGACTAAAGGGAGTGACATTTCTTAGTGCCGGAACAGACGGGACGGACGGACCGACTGATGCTGCCGGTGCTGTTGTGGACGGGGAAACGGTAGATGAAGCCAGTTGCAGGCAGATTGACGCAATGGCTTATCTGGAAGCCTTTAATTCCTATCATTTTTTTGAGCAGGCAGGTGGCCACATTCTGACAGGTCCAACAATGACCAATGTGATGGATCTGGTCATTGTTCTGATCGAAAAGGGCCCATTTACCTGACAGAAGGTAGCTATTTCAGGAATTGTGTTATTAATCCTGAGAATAATGCTATTTTTTTGAACATACGATGTAGCATTCACCAGGTTTTATTGGATAATTTTGACGTAGAATTTTGTTTGGAATGAGCAGGCCTACCTATCCTGAACGTTGTTGTTCGGTCTTTGCTATCGGTTGGATCCTGTGAACCAGGCCTACATCTAATAAATCAGAAAGAAATGGAACACAACCTGACCTTCAGATGCCTTTTAACCGTCGGTTTTTTTAGCGCGTTCGTTTCCTGCAAGGCTGAACAACCCTGCCACATAAAGACAGGTGGCCGCGAAGTGATTGAATTCAGAACACTGCCTTTTGAACTAACGGACGTCAAATTGCTGGACGGCCCTTTTCTTCATGCGACACAACTTGACGAACAGGTTTTGCTGAAGTATGAACCAGACCGGTTTCTTGCCAAGTTCCGCAAAGAAGCCGGATTGAAACCCAAAGCCGAACATTATGGCGGCTGGGAGGACAATACTATTGCCGGCCATAGCCTTGGTCATTATCTGACGGCTATTTCACAAATGTACCAAACTACAGGAAATGAAGCCTTCCGGCAAAGGGCCAATTACATCGTGGATGAGTTGTATGAATGCCAGCAGGCAGACGGTCATGGCTATATCGGGGCATTCCCGAATGGAAAACGCATCCTTGAAGATGAAGTGGCGAAGGGCGATATCCGCTCACAGGGATTTAATCTGAACGGGATCTGGGTGCCTTTCTATACCGAGCACAAAGTGATGGATGGATTGTTTCATGTGTATAAAACCTTCGGAAATGAAAAAGCGCTGGAATTGAACATCCGTTTTGCCGACTGGCTGGCAACGATTGTTAAAAACCTGACCGATGATCAGATTCAGCGGATGCTGGATTGCGAACATGGTGGTATCAATGAAGCATTGGCCGAACTGTATGCGGTGACCGGAGAGAAAAAATACCTGGATTTGTCGAATGTGTTCTATCACAAGGCTATTCTGGTCCCTTTGTCACAAGGAACCGATATTTTTCCGGGTAAACATGCTAACACTCAGTTTCCCAAGCTGATCGGGCTGGCACGCCGGTATGAGCTGACCGGCAACCAAGCTGACAAAAAAACGGTCGAGTTTGCCTGGGACAGAGTGGTCAACCACCATTCTTACGTAACCGGAGGAAACGGCAACCATGAATATTTCGGAGCGTCCGATTCGCTGAATGAACAGCTTAGCGATGAAACGACGGAAACGTGCAATGTGTACAATATGCTGAAGATGTCCGACCATCTGTTCGAGTGGGATCCATCGGCGGCTGTTGCCGATTATTACGAAAGAGCACTCTTCAACCATATACTATCGTCTCAGAATCCTAAAAACGGGACGGTTGTCTACAATCTGTCTCTTGATATGGGCGGTTACAAGGCTTATCAGGATCCGGAGTGGTTTACCTGCTGTATCGGTACCGGAATGGAAAATCATTCCAAATATGGTCACTGTATTTACTTCCACAACGACAAGGAATTATATGTTAACCAATTTATCGCTTCTGAACTTACCTGGAAAGACAAAGGTGTCAGAGTAGAGCAGCAGACAACCTATCCGGAAGAGCAGGGAACGACATTAATCCTGCATTGCGACAAGAAGGCCGGTTTTTTCCTGAAAATCCGCTATCCATACTGGGCAAAAAAAGGCATTTCCATTGCTGTGAATGGGAAAAAACGCACGATTGATGCACAACCCGGCAGTTTTGTCACAGTGGGCGAACGCTGGAAGGACGGCGATAAGATCGAAATCAGGATGCCATTTACGCTGAGGCTCGAATCCATGCCGGATAATGCGAGCCGGGTGGCTGTCATGTACGGGCCGCTGGTGCTTGCCGGCAATCTTGGACCGGAAGATGATCCGAAAGGGAACGACCCGATGTATGTCCCGGTCTTTATGACCAAAGACAAGAACCCGGAGAACTGGCTGCAGCCTGTTGAAGGTCAACCGAATGTGTTTATGACAAAGGGGATAGGAAAGCCTTCAGACGTATTGCTTCAGCCATTTTATACAATTTGTGAAAGACGGTATTCAGTCTATTGGGATATGTACAATGCCGAAGAATGGAGCGCCTTGCAGGAAAGCTATGAAGCTGAACGGAAGAGTAAACTGGAACTGGAACAGAAGACGATCGATTTATTCAGGCTTGGAGAAATGCAACCTGAACGTGACCATCAGTTTGACGGAGAGTTGGCAAATTCCGGCGAATTCAAGTCGAAGAAGTTCCGTGAAATCGACCGTGGAGGCTGGATGTCGTTCACGATGAAGACAAACCATCAACCGGTAGGACTTGACTTTGAATATTGGGGAGGCTACAGCGGGTCCAAGACATTCGACATTTTTGTGGATGGCCAGCTGATCGCTACAGAGAATATTTCAGCGATCTCAAAAAGCAAGTTTATTGACAGGACATATGACGTGCCGGAAAGCCTGACAGCAGGTAAAGAGACGATTCAGATTAAAGTCGTACCTCATACCGGCCATCGGGGAGGCCCTGTTTTTAGTGTCAGGACGATAAAACGTTGACCAATAGGTTTATCTTATAGTCTCTAGGCCAGTATAAAAACCGATGTTTTTATACTGGTTCTTTTATAAAAAAGAAATTGTATTTTCGTCAACCATAATTCAACTATCAATTTTTATGAAAAACGTTGCAACATACATTGTTTGCATGTTGGTTGCCTGTTCGATGACAACCAAGGCACAAGTAACTAAAAAAGACTACGGACGAGCCGACTCAACGGAGAAATTCGATGAGTTGGTGTATCATGGGTATATTTCCGCTAACTGGGTAGACAGTTCCTCCGTCTGTTGGTACCGGGTCAAGACACGGGCTGGCCTGGAATACAAACTGGTGGATGCCAAAAAGGGGAAAGTTTCACCGGCTTTCGATCAGGAAAAGCTTTGCAAAGCGCTTAACAAGGAAACCAATGAAAAAAATAAACCGTATGGTTTGAATTTGAGGAACCTGTCGTTTGTTCATCATGGGAAAGAGATTCATTTTGAATGGGATAATTCAGTCTGGTCGTGTGATTTGCGTGCCTATCAATTGAAAAAGATTTCACCGGTCAAACAGGACGCTCAAGGCTACTGGAATGCCTCTGACGATGAGAATAAAGGGGCTCCGGTCGAATCGCCCGACAAACGCTGGGCCGCTTACATCAAGGAATACAATGTTTATATCAAGGACAAACAAACCGATCAATCCTATCAATTGAGCTACGATGGATGCCCTGGCGATTATTATTCAGTTTATTTATCCTGGTCGCCTGATTCTAAACACGTGGCTGTCAATAAGATAAGAAAGAATGAAAAGCGTTACATTCACTTTATCCAGTCGTCTCCAAGTACGGAACTGCAACCGATCTTGCAGGAACGGGAATATCTGAAACCAGGGGATGCCTTGCCCATAAAGCGCCCTTGTTTGTTCGATATCGAAACGAAAAAACAGATCCCGGTCGATGCGGTTGCCTTCGAGAACCAGTTTGACTTGACTCAACCGGCTTGGTGGCCCGATAGCAAAGCCTTTACATTTGAATTCAACCAACGGGGCCATCAATTGTATCAAGTGGCAGAAGTGAATGCAGGGACAGGAGCTGTCAGGATTCTGATTGAAGACAGAAGTAAGACAT
>JAUZOU010000278.1 GCA_030706285.1 Bacteroidota bacterium | reverse complement strand
CTAAAAAACCATTCAGAATACATAAAAACAACAAAAGAATGGTTTAGATGGACAACTGGTGAAGAGGCTTCTAGCAATACAAGTTTTGCATTTCAATTAATGCCGGGTATACGGTATTCTATCAATGATATAAATTTAAAGGCCTCAATGGGATTTGCAAAAGCGTTAAAAGGCGGTTTTAACCAAATCAGTTCATCAGGAAACATTAGTATCGGATATTCTATTCTACATAAACAAAATTTTGTGCTATATCCTTCTATAGGATATATATTTGGAATAGGTGAGAAATATAAAGATTATGGCGCTGTCCAATTCAAGATAGGAATAGAAGGACCATTTATTTAAAAATGCCAAAGACTAAAACTTAAAATTCTAATTTAAGTATCCATAAATATTCGACATCTATGATAACATATAAATTAGATCACATTGCAATCATTCTATTATTTTGTGCATTGACTTCTTGCGTTCAAGAGGAACCATCTACTTATGAAACAGGAAATGATGACAATACAGAAGAAACCATCAAAGAAGAAAACTTCACCCCAAATAGCCTTATTGGAAAAACAATCAAGATTGATTCCGAAGACAGCTATTACGATTTTACTTCTTCTGGATCTTGCTCAGCGTATTGTTCAACATTGGAAAACGTGTACGGAAAACCAAGCTATACTTATTCCCAAACAACGGGTACACAGGCCAAATTTTGGGCCGAGTTTGTTGATAAAAGGACATATACAGGTAGCTATACAAAAACGGCCGTGACCTATTACAGAACCACGACTATAGACTATACTCTTTCATTTACAAGCGAATCTGCCGGAACTTATTCAGGAACTCTCACCATCAGTACCAGCGGCTATAGAGTTGGTTCAATCTATGTTTCTGGAAAAACCTCCCTTTATTCACCAAAAGGAAAATTTTCCATTTATTAAAGTCTCGCTATTTACTGAAGTTTCGCGAGGATATAATATAAACTGGTTTGCAAAATTGAGCCCACATTCAGTCATCAAAAACAAAAAAAATCCCACCTCCTGCTCCCCGAACAGTGGTGGGATTTTTAAATATGGATAGCTTGAAGCGTTTTAGGGCTTCTTACTTGATTTCATGCTCTTCTTTCATATCAATTTCCTCGCCCTTCTGGTCGATAAAATGATATTCCAAATAGGTCAGTTTTTGAATCGGCATAACCTTAAGTCCCAAACTGAACTTAAGACGCCATTTCGCTTCGAGGGAGAAGACTCCTCCCTTTTTGATGTAAGCTGCTACATAAGGATGGACCCTTAAGGTACATTTCTTTACCTTCATTTTGTTGACCAAGTAATCGATCTTGCTTTCCAGTTTGTCCGTAAACAAGAGCGATGGCATAATCTGACCTTTGCCAAAGCAGGTCGGACATGTTTCACTTGTCTCAATGTATGTTTGAGGCCGTACCCGCTGACGGGTTATCTGCATCAACCCAAATTTTGAAAGAGGCAGGATGTTGTGTTTAGCCCTGTCATGCTGCATTTTTTCGCGAAGCCGGTCATAAACCTTCTGACGATTCTCGCCTTCCTGAAGGTCTATAAAGTCAACCACAATGATGCCTCCCATATCCCGAAGGCGTAATTGTCTGGCGACTTCATCGGCTGCATGCAGATTCACTTCCAGTGCGTTATCTTCCTGTCCCTTATCCGACTTGGAACGGTTGCCACTGTTCACGTCAATGACGTGCAAAGCTTCCGTATGTTCAATGATCAGATAGGCCCCACTCTTGAATGATACTGTCTTTCCAAACGAAGACTTGATCTGTCTGGTGACATTGAATGTGTCAAAAATGGGTAATTTGTCCTTGTACAACTTGACGATATCAACCTTTTCAGGCATGATCAGTTGTACATAGTCCCTGATTTCCTCATATGCTTGAGGAGAGTTCACATGAATGTGTTCAAAAGACGCGTTCAAAATGTCGCGTAAAATCACAACGGTACGGCTTGTTTCCTCGAAAATGAGAGAAGGAGCCTTGGCTTTGACCAGTTTGATCATAACCTCATCCCAACGCTTCAGCAGTACCTTTAGTTCTGTGTCCAGTTCTGCCACCTTTTTCCCCTCGGCAACGGTCCGTACGATCACACCAAAATTACGGGGTGTAATACTCTGCAACAATTGTTTGAGTCTTACCCGTTCCTCTGCGGATTTGATCTTGGTTGATACGGAAATTTTGTCGGAGAAAGGCATCAGCACTAAAAACCTCCCGGCTATTGAAATCTCAGATGTTAAACGGGGTCCTTTGGTAGAGATCGGTTCTTTGGCAATTTGAACCAGAATATCTTGTCCCGGCTTCAAAATGTCTGAAATAGTCCCTTCTTTAGGTATCTCGGGTAATAAATGAAATTTGCTGAGCTGTTGTTGCTGTTGTTTGTTTTTCCCTGCCAGAATGCTCTTTGAATAGGCATTCAGGGAATTGAACTGTGTTCCCAGGTCAAGATAATGAAGAAATGCATCCTTTTCGTAACCTACATCTATGAAAGCGGCATTCAATCCGGGCATCAGCTTATGAACGCGGCCCAGATAAATATCCCCCACGGAAAAAGAAATGTTGTTTGATTCTTGCTGGAATTCAACCAGATTCTTATCCTCCAATATGGCAATGGAGACTTCCTTGGGTTGGACATCAATAACGATTTCCGTAGTCACAGTTTTCTCGTATTCGATAGATTACAGGATTTAATTATAATTGGTTCCTCACCAAAGAGCCCGGATTGGGGATCATCAGGGCCAAAGCCTTGTCACCAAATTATAACAGATTTAATAAACAAAGAACAAACTCTAAGACTTGAAGGTACTTTGAGCTTGTTCTTTTGTTCTTTGAGTTTTTATAGCGTTAAGAAGTTATTTCTTATGCTTATGTCTGTTTTTCTTCAGACGTTTTTTACGCTTGTGAGTGGCCATCTTATGGGCCTTTCTTTTCTTTCCGCTTGGCATTTTTTTAAAATTTAACTGATAAAATTTACTTCTTTACTTCATTCACAAAAGACTTCGCCGGCTTAAAGGAAGGGATATTGTGTTCCGGGATAATAATCGTTGTGTTTTTTGAAATATTTCTTGCGGTTTTCTTAGCTCTTTTCTTAACGATAAAGCTGCCAAAGCCTCTCAGATAAACATTTTCTTCTTTTACCAAAGATTCTTTTACTACGTCCATGAATGTCTCTACACTCGATAGCACAGTAACTTTGTCAACTCCGGTTCTTTTGGAGATCTCATTAACAATATCCGCTTTAGTCATCTCGATAAAAATTTAAATATGGTTATACAATGTATATAATTGGTTTTATTTTTCTTATCCGGGTTACTCAATACCAAACAATTCAAGAACCCTGGCTCCTGCTCTGACTAGCCAAAATTGGTGGATTGAAATCAATAGTATTTGTAATTTTTTGGCTTGCAAATATATAGCTTTCCTGGCTATAAAAAAAACTTTGAGTAAGAATTTTGCTGAATTTTGTTTTTTTACTGTTCTTTGCACTATGAACTCATATTCAACTAATTCCATTTTACGAAAAGGTCTCATTGACTGGTATAAAGAATATAAACGTGATCTACCCTGGCGGCATACGATAAATCCCTATCAGATCTGGATTTCTGAAATCATTTTGCAACAAACACGTATCGATCAGGGGCTTTCCTACTACGAACGGTTCATCTCAGACTTTCCTGACGTCGCCTCTCTGGCCGCTGCTCCGCTTGAAAAAGTACTGAAAGACTGGCAAGGCCTGGGCTATTACAGCCGTGCCAGAAATCTTCATGAGACCGCTAAACGCATCGTATCAGACTTTGGAGGACAGTTCCCTGACAACTATGAACAGTTGCTGAAACTAAAAGGAATCGGTACTTATACAGCAGCAGCCATCGCTTCTTTTGCTTACAAACAGCCTCATGCTGTGCTGGACGGGAATGTCTTCAGGGTACTTTCACGCCTTTTCCTGATTGATACACCCATCTATTCCACCAAAGGAAAGAAAGAGTTTGCAGCGCTTGCAGAAACGTTACTGGATCCGGACCAACCTGATACTTACAACCAGGCCATCATGGACTTCGGCGCCTTACAATGTACGCCATCAAATCCAGGATGTGAAAACTGTCCGCTCTCAGCCCTCTGCCTGGCTTATAAAGCTGGGTGTACCACAGATCTGCCGGTCAGGAAAATTACACTACCCAAACAGGATCGCTATTTCTACTATCTGGTCTGTCATGACAGCCAGCAGACCTGGCTCAAAGAACGGACAGCCAAAGACATCTGGCAGCATCTCTGGGAATTTCCTCTCGTTGAAACGGAACAGGAAATAGCCATTGACGAGCTGCTTGGCAAAGCTGAAGTCGTAGACTGGATTGGTCAGTCTTCCACCGTACATACCATTGCCAGGTTCCGGCATGTACTTTCCCACCAGATCATTCATGCCACCTTCATTCCAGTCAGCGTAACCAATATCACAGGCCTTTCCGGCGATTT
>JAUZOU010000277.1 GCA_030706285.1 Bacteroidota bacterium | reverse complement strand
TATCTATGACATCAGATTATACCACCTATGATTTTAACATTCTGCTATCTGGAAATATCAGCTTATTAATTAGATTATAAAGCCAGTTGATTTATGCAACTAGCACTGCACCAGATGCTTTCTTAAATAATAGCCACAAGTTATTCCGTATTTTGACGTACTTCAACTCCGTATTTTGGTAATGTTTTATTTTGGCAGCATGGTACTCCGGCTTAATGGAGACGAAATAACTAATAACCGGTTTTACCGGACAACGATATTATTTAATAACAGTTTTATACGTTTGATCCCCGATTTTAACCAAGTAGATTCCATTCTTAAGAGGAATTGTTCGATTTCCTTTTACAGATGTCTCTTCAATGACTTTTTTGCCATTCATGTCATAGACAATCATTGTCTCTCCGTCTAGGCCGTAAATTGAAATGCTTTTATTTTGACTGGTTACATTGTACTTACTATGATTGGTTGTTGGTGCATTTAACGAATTAGCCAATTTTGAGCTTATTCCGACAGCATTCACATAAGATTGATGATTGACGTATTTGATGCTGATTTTATGTATGCCATTAAGATGTAAATCAGGGGTTTTTAAACTTTCAAAATAAAGCATCCCTCCTGTGTTTTTGGCCGAAACAATAGCAAATGGGCTTGATTCGGAATCTTTAAATAGATAATAACATTGTTGTCCTATGACAGTTGAATTTGATGCTGATTCAATCGTTATGTTTTGTGTTTTATTTAATCCGAAATCAATATCGCCAACTTCAATGACACCATCAGATGCACCGATAATATAATTTACATCATCAAGTGAACTAGACCATGTCAAATTGCTTAGGTTGTCAAACGTACTCATATTTAGTTTGTAAGTGCCTGGCTCTGAGGCGTTGAAAGCTTTGTCACTCAAGTAATCGGCCTCTGAATTTAAAACCCGGACCAAAGACAGCTCTTTTACTCTGAATTCCTGTTCTGCCACTTCAGACAGATTGCCAATCCAACCCACATAAAGTGTCGTGGGTTGTGTCAGAGTAAACTCAAGGCCGTATTTAGTACCATCGTTTGTGTCTCCGATAATGGAATAATACGACAGCGCGGTAGATTTCAGATTTGTCAATGTTGGTACTGTTGTAGATGCAAACAGGTACATTTCAGACAGTTTATCTACGGTATTGTACCCGGCCGTGAAGGCATAGCGTCCGGCAGGCAAGGCGATTTGACGGTAAATCTTTGCATCTTTCAGATTGCCGGAGGCTTTGTAAGCATCATCCCATACACCCATCATCAGGGTTTTATACCCTGGGTATCGGTCAATTCCCTTCTTTGTTCCATCCGAATTGCCTTGTGGAATATTGAAGTTTTCAACAGTCCAGTTTTTCGGTACCCCAAAACGTGTATATGACATGTCTTTCCGTTGGATGTTGGTGTAGTTTTTCAGATAAGTTGCCGAAATATCGTTGCCGTTGCCATCCAGTAACAGAATTTCATTTACCCGCATGCTTCGTGACGTTGCCGATGAAGCAATAGAGGTTGACCACCCGATACTTACTTCGGTTAAAGAATCGAGTTTAAACGGACAAACTGTATATTGTCCACCACTGCTCGTGCCTGACATATCGTAATAAGCGATCGATTTGGAAGGTACCTCTGCCGTATTGGGCAACACTGTTCCGCGGGATACATTCAAATAGTCTTCTCCTGAAAGCATTCCCCAGTTCTCGTGTACCTTTATTTTTAATTTATAGGTTCCAGCAGGCAATGTTGTGGTTTGATAAATCATCCCGTTGGTAATAGCAGGGTCGGAAGCATTCCATTTCTGAATGCCGATGGACTTACTCGAACTGTAGTTATCAAAGCCGCCACGGGTAAAGTTTTCCTGATTCAGAAGGTTGTTGGTTACCATCCAAGGACTGCCTAGGAGACCCCAACGTCCGGTTCCCAACGAGCCAGCATCTGTTCGCGAAAAGTTCCTGGATTCTCCCAACACGTCGCGGGTGATATTTTGAGTCATGGGATAGCTGAGTATACCGCCTTTGACCAATGCATTGGTGCGGAACAAGTAAAATCCGGATTGGAGTGTGAGTATTCCGGCCCTTATCTGATCGGCCGTTGCAGAGGATGGTATTGTTTTGGCGGCTTGTATGGAGGCAGCAAAGCTATTGATTGAATCCGCGATGTATTGCCCTGTGTTCAGGCCTATGTGCAGATTAGCCGAGTCTACGGCAAGTTGGCACTGAACAATCAGGTCGTTCAGATTATTGTATGAATACAGCGTGGAATCAAACTGAATTTTCAAAACGGAAGCAACGCTGCCTGTTGGTATGGCGGTGGTGGGGAATTTGACGTTTAATCCGTTAAAATCTCTTGTGAAAGTCAGGTCTCCATAGCCCAGCAACTTAACCTTGTTTATTTTGCCCAAGTATTGAGAGGAGGCCGTTCCAAGAGCTTTCAACGTAATTTGTGATTTTTCGGGCCAACCCATAATCGATGCAAAAACCGTATCCTTGCGGCATACGTACCGAACATCTTTTGAGGTGTACGAAATGCCTTCGTTGAATCCCTGGGCTGATAAAGGATTTACGGCATCAGCAGTAGGCCCTTCGCCAAAGGTAATCCAGGGGCGTGTGTAGGGAATACTTTCTTTGTTGACATTCATCCAGGCTGTAATTCCCTGAACTACTGCCAACTCTTTTTCATCGATGGTGCCATCGCCCCGGACGGGCACGTTCAGCAACAAATTTCCATTTTTACTAACAATGTCAATCAACATCCGGATAACTGTTTGGGCTGATTTGTAACCGTTGTTGTTATACACATTGATGTTGTAATGCCAGTCGCCGATGCAGGAACAGGTTTGCCAGTATTTTTTTTGAGGGCGATCGGGAATGCCTCGTTCCACATCCCAAACAATGGCTTCTTTTTGTTCTTCGGTAAGTATTTTACCGAAAATAACAGCTTTATTGACTCCTCCATTATTGGCGATACTTTTGTTGTACATATGAGCGGCAATACGCAATCCAACATCGCTAATCTGACTAAACGGGAGTGCCGTGTCGTCAAAATACAACAAATCAGGATTGTATTTATTGATTAGGTCAATCGTTCTGTTGTAATATTTATTCAGGTAAGCCGTATCGGGCAGAGAAGCGCCGTTCCCCCAGTCCCATTGAGAATGGATGGTGCCGGAATTCGTGCTTCCGGTACTGCGCGGATGACGTTGAGCATATAAATCCTGTGGATTTAATCCTTCCCACCATTTGCCTGCGCCATCGGCTGCGGTGAGGTTACCGTCCCAGTCCTGTGATGGTTCGAGCCAAGTCCAGGCATGCGATGCGTGAATGCTTACTCCGAATGGGAGACCGTATTTTCTGGCAGCCTGAGCCCATCCTCCGATGATGTCTTTTTTAGGACCGACAGCGACCGAGTTCCAGGGTTGGTATTTGCTGTCGTACATATCGAAGTTATCGTGATGGTTGGCCATCGCGAAGAAATACTGTGCTCCTGCATTTTTATACAGGTGTACCAGAGAGTCAGGATTCCAGTTTTGAGCTTTCCAGGTATTGATGACATCTTTAAATCCGAACGTAGCCGGACTTCCGTACTTGGAAACGTGGAAATTGTACTGAGAGGTACCTGAAAAATACATAAACCGGGCGTACCAGTCACCATCGCCGGGTTGACATTGAGGTCCCCAGTGCGCCCAAATTCCGAACTTGGCGTTCTGATACCAATCGGGAGCTTCGGAATATTGACGTAACGATTCCCAGGTGGGCTGATATTTCCCGGAAGCCATTGGTTCAACTTTAGCCTGTGATATGGCATAGAAGGAACTTATTAAAAAGGCCGGGAGTAGAAGACTTTTAAAAAAAACACTTTTTTTCATGCGCTCACTTTTTTGAATAATTGTCATATGAAAGGTGCATTGCCTATAATCCTTCTAAATTTTGACAAGCTTGGTGGCTGAATGAAAGTAAATCTCGCCTTTTCATTGCGGTATCAGGTTGTCTTCAGCCTTCGACTGAAGGTAAGTAACATAAAGCAAACTGTCTGCCTGTACTCTTTGAAGAAGCGGAATACATGTTCCATTATTAACATATGGCTGCGATAGACAAAAGAGGTACTATCAGAAATAAGGTATAAATAAAAAAATTGAGTCTTTTTTTGTGTCGCCATGTGATTAGATTTATGCAGCTTTGTGAAACAAATGTAATATGGTCGACTTGCCAACATCTTATACAATTTCGGCAATGAATAACAATATTTCGACATTTGGGCTTTTTCTTCCTTTTTGGAATTTTTATCATTCATAGAGTATATCCATAAAATATACTTTTGTAAGGCAAAGATTAGCGAAATACCATGATTGACAAAAGTTACAATCTTTCACCCATATTGCTCAATGCGGGAATTGCCCATCACAATGGCGACTGGAATTACTTCAATATTAGTAATCCGTTTTTTCGGATTTATCTGGTGATTGAGGGAGAAGCGAATGTT
>JAUZOU010000276.1 GCA_030706285.1 Bacteroidota bacterium | reverse complement strand
CCGCAGAGAAAAATCCGGTCAATTATCTTTAATCATCCATAAACATTAATATATACGTATGAGTGCTGAAAATCAAAAAGCTGATTCCAAAGAAATCACTGTAAAAGAAAAGCTGAAAGCGTTGTACGATTTACAAGTGGTCGTATCGGAGATAGACAAGATCAAAACGCTTCGTGGTGAATTGCCATTGGAAGTTCAAGATTTGGAAGATGACATTGCCGGTTTGGAAACGCGTATTGAGAATTTTAAGGCTGAAATCAAAGAATGCGATGGCATCATCAATAGCCGCAAAACGGATATGGAGACTTCCAAAACATCAATTGAAAAGTATAAAGAACAACAGGATAATGTGCGGAACAACCGCGAATTTGATTTCTTAAGCAAAGAAATCGAATACCAAGGCCTTGAAATTGAATTGTCTGAAAAGAAAATTCGCGAGGCACAAGCTGTTATTCAAAACAAAACCGAAGAAATGGCAGCTGCTGTTGAACAGTTATCTGAACGTAAAAAAGACCTCGAACTGAAACAACAGGAACTTGAAGAGATCGTTTCTGAAACAAAGAGCGAGGAAGAAAATCTGCGTGAGAAAGCCAAAGCCATTGAAACTCAAATTGAGCCACGTTTGCTGACTGCGTTTAAACGCATCCGCAAAAGCGCCAGAAACGGACTTGCCGTTGTTACGGTTCAACGTGATGCCTGCAGCGGTTGTTTCAACAAGATTCCACCGCAACGTCAGATGGACATTCGTATGGGTAAAAAAGTCATCGTTTGCGAATATTGTGGCCGTATCATGATTGATTCTGAACTGACCAGCGAAGCTGAAAACGCCTAAAGAATTAAGAAAATCAACTATTTATAAAAGGCTGTATCATTTGGTACAGCCTTTTTTTAAAATAAAAAGGAACTGAACGTAGTCTACATCAATTGTGCATAATCAGGGATATCACTTAAAAAGTCAACGCGTTGTGCTTCATAATCAACGCTGCAGCAATAATTGACCAAACCGTTACTGACAATCAGATAGCGAACTCTCAATGCCCAGTTATAAGTGGTGACCTGCTCAAAAACCTTTTGAGTAATCGCTACAGAAGGAGCTTTGTATTCAACGATCACCAACGGTTGCAGTTCCTTGTCATAAAGCACCGTATCACAGCGTCTCACTAAACCGTTCAGACGAATCTGCGCCTCGTTCACCAGCCGTTCCGGTGGATACCCTTTAATGGTGATCAAGTAATTGACAAAATGTTGCCTGACCCATTCTTCCGGGGTCAACGCCACATATTTATGGCGCAAACCATCAAACAATTGTCTTTTTCCATCAATTGTACGGATTTTATAAGGATAGTCAGGTAAATTTAACGCAAACATTTAGTACATTTGTTAGTGTCGTCCAAAGATACAAAAACTGGTACCCACTTATGAAGACGAAAAAAGAAATTGTTGAAAACTGGTTACCCAGATACACAAAATTTCCGCTTGAAAGTTTCGGAAAACATATCCTGCTAACAAACTTCAACCACTATGTGAACTTGTTTGCTGACAAGTTTGATGTGCCTGTTTATGGGAAAGATGGAAACATGCCGAATGCGACAGCCAATGGCATTACAATCATTAATTTCGGTATGGGCAGTGCCAATGCGGCCACCATTATGGACTTGTTAACAGCCATTCAGCCTAAAGCCGCCTTATTCCTTGGAAAATGTGGCGTTGTCAAACCAAGTCTGTCTGTCGGTGACTATGTCTTACCAATTGCAGCCATACGCGGAGAAGGAACATCAAATGACTATTTTCCGCCGGAAGTACCCGCATTGCCAGCGTTCAGCCTGCAGCGAGCTGTATCGACAACCATACGTGATTATCAAAAAGATTATTATACTGGAACCGTTTATACGACAAACCGGCGGGTATGGGAATATGACGAACAGTTCAAGAATTACCTTCAGCGTATACGTGTCATGGCCGTTGATATGGAAACAGCCACCCTCTTTACGGTCGGTTTTTCCAATAGTATTCCAACAGGCGCGTTGTTATTGGTTTCCGACCAGCCAATGATTTCAACAGGAGTCAAGACAGATGCCAGCGATAAAAAGGTCAACGAATTATTTGTTGAAAATCATCTGAACATCGGCATCACAGCTCTTGACATTCTTATCCGCAATGGCCGTTCTGTCAAACACTTGCGTTTCTGAACATGGCAAAACAGTCGATTTCTCCCCAAACTATCCTGACAACCATCAACAATGGTGTCATTAAGCCAATCTATTTTTTGATGGGCGAGGAGTCTTACTACATCGACCTTATTACCAACACGTTAATCGGAAAAATTCTTGACGAAACTCAAAAAGACTTTGATTTAAGTGAAGTCTATGGTAAGGATGTTACCATGAATGAGGTTATCATGCTTGCCAGACAATACCCAATGATCGCTTCCCGTAAGGTCGTCTGTGTTAAAGAAGCGCAGGATATTAAAGACATCGATCATTTATCGTCCTACATCCAAAAACCTATGCCGACAACCATTCTTATTGTCAACTATAAGAATGGCACACTGGACAAACGTAAAAAGTTGTATACCGATCTGGAAGCCGGTGGAGTCGTTCTTGAGTCGAAAAAGCTCTATGACAACGAAATTCCTGGTTGGATCGAACAATATGTGACAGGCAGAGGTTTCTCAATTGACCACAAGTCTTCGAATTTATTGGCAGACTTTATCGGGAGTGATTTATCCCGTATCATCGGAGAAACCGACAAACTGATGCTGACGATACCGGCCGGTGAAAAAAGGATTACACCAGAGCTGATTGAACGAAACATCGGTATCAGCAAAGAATATAATGATTTTGAACTGCTAAACGCCATTGCCCGGAAGGATATTCTAAAAGCCAACCGGATTTCTCAGAATTTCTCCATGAACCCAAAGAAAAATCCTTTAACAAAGTCCATAGCGGTTCTATCAAACTTCTTCATCAATCTGATGTACTATCATTATCTGACAGATAAAACGCAGGCTAAAGTCGCTGCCGAACTCGGGGTTCCATACGGTATTGCCAAAGAATACGAATTGGCGGCTAGAAATTACAACGGATTTAAAACCATGCAGATTATCCGTACACTCAGAACATTCGATGCCATGAGCAAAGGGGTCGATTCACGCGGAGCCGGTGACGGCGAATTCTTGAAAGAATTACTGTTCCGGATTTTTCACTGACAAACGCATCTTTATATAAACAAGACATTGGCTTACGAGAATGAGATATTTTCGTACAGATCTCTTTTTGTTTTAAATAAATCGATTCTACACCATCATCAAGTTTACTTTATAGTCCAGGATTTGAAACATTATGCAAATTAATTAAGAACAAGTTTATCTAATACGTGGATAACTGTTGAAAAACTGTTCATAAGTCAAATCAACAATTTACATAATGAAACAAAACAGTTGTATACAAACATTATTTTGTAACAACTTTAAAAATATAGATATGTAACCTATACAAGCTTACATGATCTTGTCTATTCAAGCATTTACGTTTGTAATCCATGACCAGAACAACAACCGTAAACTGTGCTGAAATGCTTTCATACTAACGAAAAATTTTATCTAAATCAATTAAAACCAGTATTTTAAAATTCAATGTTTAATTCATTAGGTCAGATTTTCTATTATTTACAAAAGAAACAGGCTAAAAATGACCAAAAATAGAAAATAAAATATAATCTATATAGCTATAAACCAATTCAATAAACAGTTTTAATAAAGTCATTACTTTAATCACATTTTAGGAATCTTCAATGCTATAAACAAATGTTTGATTATAAAAGACTAATTTGTAAATTAACATAATTACATTTGTTCTCGATTTAGTTTACAATATTTGTTTCGCTTTAGTTGATTTTGTATAATAGATTTGATACATTTGTATGAGCCATTCATGTTACATCGGCATCAACCAGTTAGAAACAACAGCATGCAGCTAGCTAGTAACACGTTTGACTCCATCTGTTCAAAAACCAAGAGAGTCTCTGATTGCATAAAAATACAGCTATGAAACGAGCATGCCTGTACCAGGCCACCCAGGCAGATGATCATCGGATCGACATGCGGCGTTACATCTGTCCTTTAACATAAAACTATTATCAGATGAAAGACCGCATTCAACGGATCATTGACGAAAAGAATCTGACGCCTTCCAAATTTGCAGACGAAGTCGGTTTAAACCGGCCTGCCGTCTCTCATATATTGAATGGAAGGAATAATCCCGGATTGGATGCTTTGCAACACATTCTTCATCGCTATCCGGAAATTAATGGTTCATGGTTGGTCACCGGAGTCGGTACAATGTACAATCAGTCTTCCAAACAAGAAAACAGCCCGACGTTGTTTGACGAGAATCCTGTATTTCCGTCCGATGTCCCGGTCAACATCAAAGACGAGCAGGAAATCGCTTCAAAAAGCCAGGTAATCAGGGCACAAATACAAGAAAATCAATTAAAT
>JAUZOU010000275.1 GCA_030706285.1 Bacteroidota bacterium | reverse complement strand
GCGACCAGGTAATAATGGCCGTTGGCATAACAAACGTCCGGATCGGAATAATCGGCATACAAGATGGGATTTTTATAGCTACCATTCCCCAGATCCGGGTTCCAGACGTCAGAGACGTAATGAGGTGCCTCATAGGTAGTTTTATGGTTGTTGGCTGCTTCACCGGTAAACGGAAATAGCAGGAGACAAACCGAACATAAGATGATTAAATATCGTTTCATAGGGTATGATTTGGTAGCGTCAGTGCATTTCTTGGAATGAAGGTGGTTGGCCTGGGCATAGTATATACTGTTTGTTTTAGGAAATCACCTAACGACCTGGCATCTTTAAAACTGGCAATTTCGTCAGCCGGCAGTAACGAACCGATCCCGATATGATGGGGGTGCCGGTCTTTGTTGAACAGTTCGTATGGCATTCTGATCAGACGGATCCGCCAGTCAATGGTGCCCAGAAAATAAAAGAAAGGGGAATTTTGGTCAAAAAAACGGATCGGGAGCACCGGCACGTTGGCCCTTTGTATCAGCTTGATGATGCTTTCCTGCCATTCCCGGTCACTCACACGGAGACGCCGAAAACTGAACATGGAAACAGCCCCGGCAGGGAAGAAACCGACCGGATGCCCTTCATGGAGGTTGGTTAATGTTTCTCTGATGCCGTTCACACCGGCTACCGGATCGGTACTTTTCTTGCCGACCTTGGGCTTGACGGAAATGAAATGGTCGTCCATCGTTTTAACATAGGACAGCAACTGATTGACCATCAGCTTATAATCCGAGCGGATGCCAGCCATCAGATCGATCAGCATCACGCCATCCAATCCGCCGTACGGATGATTGGACACAGTGATAAAGGCACCTTCAGGCAACTGTCTCAACCGTTCGGCATTGCCAATCAAGTATTGAACGCCCAGGTCATTTAGCAAACTATTGGCAAAGGCGGCCCCTGTAAACTGGCAAGAACGCCCGTAGACCCAGTTTACTTTTTCAATATCAAATACATGTATGACCAGATTGGCCAGCTTATGTCCCCATTTTCCTCTGAATATCGGAGACATTTGTTCCATATCTTCTATGTCAACAACAACTTTCTTCAACGTAAGCAACTATAAATGAACAACAATTATATAAATCAGTCCGGTCAATATCCGATCGACTTTACCCGGACGACACACTATGACATCAAGTCTGCTTTTCCTACACTACCGGTTATCTGAGTGTTTGGATGATGGCCTTTGACTTTCATCAGCAAAATGCCGATTCCGATCCAAAACAGTTCTCTGACACGGGTTACCAGACTGACATAAATGCCAAGACTGCCAGCCAGTGATAGCATTTTGAACGCCAGATAGAATCCGCCTTCACGTGTACCAATCTGCATGGGGGAGAAAAACAGGATATTGGTAAACAGGCTCATGAAGGTATAGATCACAATCGACTGAATCAACGTCACATCGGAAGTGACCGATACCAGAATGACATAGACCTCCAGCGCATTGCATATCCGGCAAAAGAATTCCAATCCCAGGGTACGAAAAAAAGCGCTGCGCCTGGTGTTATACAATTTGGATATTTGTTCGTCTATCTGAATGAGCCTGTCATTGTTTCGTTTCAGAAACGGAACCACCCACCGTTTGAGTAATGGCACTCTGGAACAGAACTCAAAAAAACGGACAGTGAGGCCTTTGCGGTAACATTTCCAGATGGCCACCAACAGCACGGTCAACAGGGCAAACGAAACAAGCAGCAGGATGCGGAGTTTGACAGACATCGGTAAGAACAAGGCTGCAGCCAGTATGGATAAAGCCCAATACAGGAAATGGGCTGAAATGTGTGTCATCGTATACAACAACACGGATGAGGTCGCTTTTTCCACCCCAAATAACGACCTCAGTTCAATGATTTTGTACGGGTCTCCTCCCAGAAAACCAAGTGGAGTAGCAGCCTTGAGGGCAAAACCGCTCAGGTTTATTTTCAGGATGTGCCAAAACGGAACATGACGGTTGACCGGATTTTCATCGCGGATGATGGTGTTGAATGCCAAGGCATTGATGACATAGATCGGCAGCCACATGCCGATGATGACGGCAAACCACCAACCGGTTTTTTTAACATTGTCAATGATCGTGTCAAAACCGATGCTCCAAACCATCAATACCAAGGCCAGAAAGCCTACGATAAAAAACACATTCTGTCCGGAAAGTTTGACGATCTTTTTCATGTTGACCTGTTACTGTCAATTCAACGATTGACACATTTTTTCGTGACGGTTGATGGCGATCATGAGCAACGGATTGAGTATCAGTATTTCGATGGCAAAATAGAGCCATTCGATATTAAACACCAGCGTTGCCAGCATGATCAGGCTTCGTGCGTTAAACGTGAAACAATCCAGTAGGGGCATTAGTTTAAGACTCTTGGCTCTAAAAGCAGCGATGACGTCTTCAGGATAGCCTTCCGGGTATTGTTCGTTCAGGCGATCGATATACTGATGCAGTTGCGGGGTCTGGCGTTCCTGATTCCAGGTATAAAACCGGTAAAGTCCTATAAATGCTTTCGTAACGGGTTCTTTTTTCCAGTTCAGTTCTTCGTAATGGGCTTTAATGGATGCGCCACTTTCGAATTCACTATTTTTGCCACCTTTCAGAAAATGAAGATGCAAGGTCTTGTAAATATCGATCATTCCGGCCTGATTAAAATGAGACAAGGCTGAAAGGACGGCAATGAGGATGGTCCACCAGCCCCAGCCTTCGCTGTTAATGAGACGAAGAGTAATAACGGTATAAAACGTGAGAAACCAGACATCGCCGCAAAAGCCATCGAGTATACGTCCTAGTTTGGATTTGATGCCAGTCAGTCTGGCCAGCTGTCCATCGACGCAATCCAGGATATTGGCAAAAACCAGTAAGGCAAAGCCAATCAGGTTGATGCCAAGCTGATTGTCCGGATAAAACAACAGACAAGCCGCCACTCCCACAAAAATGGAAAAGATGGTGATGGCATTGGGGGTAATGAAAGTCGATCTCAGTAACAGGGCGATTTGAAAACCGATAGGCCGATAAAAATATCTGTCAATTGTATTTTCCGTATCCCAAGATTTTAGTGAATCTTTAAACGATGGTTTGGGTTGAGTGTTCATTCGTCAGAGTCAATTTATTTGTAGCTGTAGGCCCCATCGCACACGACGATTTCTCCGTTCATGTACTGGTTGTTGATGAGCAGCATATAGACATCGGTCAGTTCTTCCGGTGTGCAGAACCGGCCTGATGCCAGTTTATTGGTAATATTTTGCCGGATGTCAGCGGGCTTATTCTTTTGCCATTCCGTATCGACAAATCCGGGAGCCACGCCGTTGACACGGATCTGTTTTTCGGTAAAAAATTTGACCAGGTTTGTCACCAACGCATGAACAGCCGATTTGGTGACGCCGTAGGCCAATGACACAGAATGGGGATGAATCGCCATCAGCGAACCGGTGAAGGTGACGCTGCCTTTCTCATTCATCCTTGGATAAATGCGTTGGAGTAAAAAGACGGGGAAATGGACGTTTGCCGTAAATACTTTTTGCCAGTTTTCCGGTTTGATGGAAAGAAAATCCGACCGGTCTGTCATTCCGGCATTCAAAATGACAGCATCCACTGTCAGATCATGTGCCTCAAGATAGTCACTAATAGTGTCGATATGCTTCAGATCAGAGCTGTCGGCCTGCACCAAGTGGACTTTCCCGGGAGCCAGTTTGCAGAATTCTTCATAAGCGACCGTTGCCGTTTCGGTATCGGTCGCATAGGTCACAACAACTTCCCAGCCTTCCAACAGTAAACGGGTACAAACAGCCTTCCCGATACCCTTGGTGGCGCCGGTGACAATGGCTGTCCTACTCATTTTTTCTTATATTGACAGGTTTGGTTTGCCGTTCGGCATGAAGATGATCATCGTAGGTGTCGTATATTGTCTTTTTCAACGATGATGAGGAAACGCCGTTTCCATAGGGAAAGTAAAACACCTTGACGCCCAAGTCTTCGAGATAGTCATATTTTCCAAACCAATCATCGCCAACGACAAAGGCATCGATGTGAAGTTTCTTGACAATTTCGGTATGGTCGAGTGTGTGCTGGGGAATGGCGATATCGGTGACTTTCAGCGCCTGGATGATTTGAATGCGTTCATCAAAAGGAATAATGGGAGGTGCTTTATAAGAAGAAACCAATTCATCCGTACTGACACCAACGATTAAAATGTCTCCTAATCCCCTGGCGTAATTAATCATCTTCAGATGATTGCTATGAAACATATCAAATGTTCCGGAGGTATAGACAATGGTTTTGTTATTAAACATGCTTCCAAGTGTATTTGAGTAAAACATGGATGGAAATCCACCCACGCAACTTGTTAAAAAAAATCATTTCCTCTGACGCAAAGGTATATATTTTTTTAAACCGAACATTCGTTTTACTCTTTTTCTGTAATTTTTCAACCGGCAGATAGTGGTACCGGACTGACG
>JAUZOU010000274.1 GCA_030706285.1 Bacteroidota bacterium | reverse complement strand
TATACTGGAAATGAATAAAGTACACGACAGACATGATAAGCCCGGCAAACAGAAACAGCCAAACACCGAAGCTCCAGGCTTGGCCGAACCGGATAGACCCATTGCAGCCAAGTTCTCTGTACCTTTTCGTCAGAAAGTAGCAGACAACAGGTACGCCGAGCATGCCTAGCGAATACAGGGTATTGAGAAATGCATTGTTTTTGAAAAAAATCTGTGTCAGATACAAGATTGCCAGATAAAGTCCGAGAATCAGTCCGTAATTGGCTGCAAATTTGTATTTTACTTTGATGGGATCTATCTTTTCTTCCATATGTACCGTAAAAGTTTTTACAAAAATACGATTTTTTTGCTGACACCCTTTGCACGCATGCCAAAAATATGTACTTTTGCGCCAGGGTAAGTCCTATACGGCCAGCTCCCTGCGAATCCCCCAGGGCTTGACCGCAGCAAGGGTAGTTTGGTTGTAGCGGCGCGATATAGATCGCTTACCCCCCACGCCTCTTTAGCTCAGTTGGCCAGAGCACGTGATTTGTAATCTCGGGGTCGTTGGTTCGAATCCGACAAGAGGCTCTCCTGAAAAGCTTCCGAAGAAATTCGGGAGCTTTTTTGTTTTCAGTCTGATTGCTATTCTTTACCTTTGCGATAATCGAATAAAATGCCATTCTTATGAAACTCATAGATCGATTTTTAAAGTATGTTCAGACGGATACACAGTCGGATCCGGAAACGGCCCTTGTTCCAAGCACTCCGGCTCAGATGGCTTTTGCCAAAGTTCTGGCTAAAGAGTTGAAACAACTTGGCCTGCAGGACGTGACGCTGGATTCAAATGGTTATATTATGGCCACATTGCCTGCCACGACTGAAGAGCCTCGTCCAACCGTAGGGTTTATTGCCCATATGGATACCAGTCCTGATATAACCGGCCGTCATGTCAAGCCTCAGGTCATTGAGGATTACAAGGGGGGTGATATCGTGTTGGAACCGGTAGATTACGTTGTGCTTTCACCTCAGGAATTTCCTGAATTACTGATGTATGTCGGTCAGGATCTGATTTGTACGGATGGCAAAACATTGCTCGGGGCGGATGATAAAGCCGGCATTGCTGAAATTGTCACGGCGATGGAATACCTGATAAATCATTCGGAAATCAAACATGGAAAAATCAGGATTGGCTTCACGCCCGATGAAGAAATCGGCAAGGGGCCTGATCATTTCGATGTGGCTGCATTTGGGGCTGATTGGGCCTATACCATGGATGGTGGGGAGATCGGAGAACTGGAATATGAAAACTTCAACGCTGCCAGTGCCAAGGTTACTTTTAAAGGACGGAATGTCCATCCGGGTTACGCCAAACATAAGATGCTCAATTCCATCCGGATTGCCAATCAGTTTGTCACCATGCTACCAAGACATGAAACGCCGGAACATACCGAAGAATATGAAGGATTTTACCATTTGACTTCGTTCAAGGGGGATGTAGAATGTACGGTGCTCAATTATATCATCCGTGATCATGACCGCGACCGGTTCGAACGCCGGAAAAAGGAAATCGAACACCTGGTGAACAAGATCAACAGTGAATTTGGTGACGGTACGGCAACCATTGAACTGAAAGATCAGTATTACAATATGCGTGAAAAAATTTATCCGGAGAACATGCATGTGGTGACACTGGCCATCAATGCCATGGAAATGGCAGGTGTCAAACCGAAGGTCAGACCGATACGTGGAGGAACCGATGGTGCAAGATTGTCTTTTATGGGCTTGCCTTGTCCGAATATATTTACCGGTGGCCACAATTTTCACGGACGGTATGAATTTATTCCAATTCCATCAATGGAAAAAGCCATGGATGTGATCATAAAAATTGCAGAATTAGCTACAATAAAAGAAAAATAATGAAGAACACTCCGTTTACCCGGATTCATGAGAAACTGGGTGCTAAGATGAGCCCATTTGCAGGGTATAATATGCCCATAGAATATCCGACCGGTATTATAGCCGAACATCACACTGTTTGTGAACGTGTGGGCGTTTTTGATGTTTCACATATGGGTGAGTTTTGGGTACGCGGGTCGAAAGCCTTGTCGTATCTGCAGGATTTGGTCTCCAACGATGTCAGTGTGCTGAACGTTGGTCAGGTTCAATACAATTGCTTGCCTAATGAGGAGGGAGGCATTGTTGATGACCTGCTGGTATATAAAGTATCTGAAACCGACTATTTGATGGTAGTCAACGCGTCCAATATCGACAAAGACTGGAATTGGTGCAAGGCCCATCATGCAGCAGGCGTTTCGCTGGAAAACGTTTCTGATCAAACAGCTCAGTTAGCTGTTCAGGGACCGAAAGCAGGGCTGGCCTTGCAAAAGCTGACCAAGGTTGATTTGTCCGCCATTCCGTATTACCATTTCACCTACGGAACGTTTGCCGGCATTGAGCATGTCTTGATTTCCAATACCGGTTATACCGGAGCCGGTGGTTTTGAACTCTATTTTCCCAATGAGGTTGGCGAAACTATCTGGAATGCCGTTTTTGAAGCCGGGGCTGAATTTGATATTAAACCCATCGGCCTTGGAGCCCGTGACACCCTTCGTCTGGAGATGGGCTTTTGCTTATATGGAAATGACATTGACGATACGACGTCTCCGATTGAAGCCGGTTTAGGCTGGGTAACCAAGTTTACACCGGACAAGCATTTTCCTTCCCGTGCTATCTTTGAAAAGCAGAAGGCAGAAGGTGTATCCAAGAAACGCATCGGCTTCGAAATGCTGGATAAAGGTATCGCCCGCCATGGCTTTGAGCTGACGGATGCTTCCGGCCGGCCCATCGGGCATGTTACTTCAGGTAATATCTCTCCTGTTTCAAAAATCGGTATTGGCATGGGATATGTAGAAACGGCTTTTTCTGTTGTCGGAAAGGAAATTTTTGTGAATGTCCGCGGACGGTTGTTGAAAGCACAGGTGGTAAAGATGCCGTTCCGGAAATAACCGGGTACGGATGAGGTGCCATTAAAAAGCCATTCTTTCTCACAAAGAATGGCTTTTTGGTAGGTCACGTAAACTCATGTGTCGATCCGGAGACACCTTTGTTGTATGCCGGAGCGTCTCCGGATCAGGAAAATAAAGACGGCTTTTTTATGATTACTTGATACTGGCAAAAGCCTGATCCAGATCATCAATGATATCGTCGATGTGTTCAATACCGATGGACAAACGGATCGTGTTCGGCTTGATTCCCTGGTCAAGCAATTCTTCCGGACTCAATTGTGAGTGGGTGGTGCTGGCCGGGTGAATGACCAATGATTTCACATCACCCACATTGGCCAGCAAGGAGAAAATTTTCAGGTGATCAATCCATGTCTGAGCCTCTTGTGCTCCACCTTTTATTTCGAAGGTGAAAATAGAGGCTGCTCCGTTAGGGAAATACCGCTCGTATAGCTTATGGTCCGGATGTGAGTGCAGTGACGGATGGTTAACCTGCTCAACTTTTGAATTTTTCGACAAATACTTGACGACTTTCAAGGTATTCTCCACATGACGTTCGATACGCAAGGACAGGGTTTCCACACCTTGCAGCAGGAGGAAGGCGTTGAACGGGCTTAATGTGGCACCTGTGTCACGCAACAGAATGGCACGGATCCTTGTAACGTATGCAGCAGGGCCAACGGCATCAGCAAAGCGGATACCATGGTAACTGGGGTCTGGTTCTGTGAGTTGAGGGAATTTGCCGCTGGCTTTCCAATCAAACTTGCCTGAATCGACAATCACTCCGCCCAAAGTTGTGCCGTGACCGCCGATAAATTTGGTAGCGGAATGGACGACGACATCAGCTCCGTGTTCGATAGGGCGGATAAGAAAAGGAGCGAATGTATTGTCAATGATTAATGGAATTTTATGTTTGTGCGCAATGGCAGCTACAGCATCAATATCAATGATGTTCGCATTCGGATTGCCTAATGATTCAATAAAAATCAATTTGGTATTTTCCTGAATAGCTTTCTCAAAGTTTTCCAACTTCTCCGGGTCAACAAAGGTCGTCGATACGCCATAGGCTTTCAACGTATGCGCAAGAAGGTTGTAGGTTCCGCCATAAATAGTTTTGGCCGATACCACATGATCTCCTTGCCGTGTAATGTTTTCAATGGCATAGGTTATCGCTGCTGCACCACTGGCAACGGCCAATCCGGCGACACCGCCTTCAAGGGCTGCAATACGGTCTTCAAACACACCTTGTGTGGAATTGGTCAAACGGCCATAAATGTGACCTGCATCGGCCAGGCCGAAGCGGGCTGCAGCATGTGCTGAATTGTGACATACGTACGAAGTTGTCTGGTAAATAGGCACTGCGCGTGATTCTGTTACGGGATCAGCTTGTTCCTGCCCAACATGTAGCTGAAGGGTCTCGAAATGAAGTTTTTTTTCTGCCATAGTAAACGTCTCCTAAATTAATTGTGGAACTTGCCTGGGAAAGGTCTCTTTAACTAGTTGAAACAGGTAAT
>JAUZOU010000273.1 GCA_030706285.1 Bacteroidota bacterium | reverse complement strand
TTCGAAAAATATTTTCAAATCAAGGAAAATGGTTCCACGATGAAGACAGAGATTCTCGCTGGCATTACCACCTTCCTGACCATGGCCTATATTCTGGCCGTCAATCCGAATATCCTTTCTGTGACCGGTATGGACAAAGGCGCTCTGTTTACAGCTACTGCCGTAGCGTCTATCGTCGGTACACTAGCCATGTCCTTGCTGGCCAAATTGCCGTTTGCCCAGGCTCCCGGCATGGGAATGAATGCGTTCTTTGCCTTTACTGTTTGTCTGGCTATGGGATTTTCCTGGCAATTTGCCCTGACAGCGATCTTGTGCGAAGGATTGATTTTCCTGGTTATGAACGTACTCAACATTCGTGCAGCTATCGTCAATGCCATTCCGGCTACGTTGAAAAATGCCATCAGTGTTGGTATCGGTCTATTCATTGCATTCATCGGCCTGCAAAGTTCCGGTATTGTTGTCAAAAATGATGCCACTATGGTTGCCCTCGGAGACATCACCAAAGGAACTGCCTTGCTGACCATCATCGGACTGGTTATTACCTCTGTTTTACTCATCAAAAAAGTGAAAGGAGCCTTGCTGATCGGTATTATTGCCACCGCTATCGTTGGCATTCCGATGGGAATCACTCAGTATACCGGTATTATAGACGTTCCGCCGAGTCCGGCACCCTTGTTCTTCAAGTTTGACTTTTCCCAGATCTTCACCTGGAATATGCTGATCGTTGTCTTCACGTTCCTGTTTGTCGACGTCTTTGATACAGTTGGAACATTGATCGGTGTTTGTTCAAAAGCCAACATGCTTGATGCTGATGGTCAAATTCCTAACGTCAAGAAAGCCTTCTATGCCGATGCCATGGGTACCCTTTCAGGTGCCATTTTTGGCACAAGTGCCGTTACAACCTATGTTGAAAGCGCTTCCGGTGTTTCTGAAGGTGGCCGTACTGGTATGACCTCCCTGGTAACCGCTGCTTGTTTCGGCCTGGCTATCCTTTTTGCGCCATTATTTCTCTCGATTCCTGGTGCGGCAACGGCTCCTATTCTGATTCTGGTCGGCCTGATGATGCTCGATCCGGTCAAGGATATTGATCTCGAAGACTTCTCCGAATCTATCCCGGCCTTTATCTGTATCATTGCCATGCCGTTGATGTACAGTATCGCTCAGGGTATTTCCCTCGGATTGCTCGCTTTCGTACTGTTGAACCTGATCAGCGGGAAACACAAGAAAATATCCATTGCCATGTACATACTGGCTATTCTCTTTGTACTGAATTACATCTTTATCAGTAAATAGCCAGACGTTTTCGTATACTAATAGAGCGGGCATCTGGAAAAATGCACGCTTTATTAGTCCGATATAAACATAAAAAAGCCGTCCCGGATGTTCCTGAGACGGCTTTTTATGTTTTATTCAAGCTAAACTCGTTATTCTTTTTCGCCGAAAGCCAAATCACCGGCATCACCCAATCCTGGGACGATGTATGAGTGACTGTTTAAATCAGGATCAATAGCAGCACACCATAATGTTGTATTGTCCGGGAAGCAGGATTTGACATAATCCACACCTACCTGGCTGGCAATAACGGTCGCGAGATGGATCCGTTCAGGCTTGCCTCTTGTCAGCAAAGCCCCATAGGCTAATTCCAGTGAGCTTCCGGTGGCCAGCATCGGATCGGTCAAGACCAGCGTTTTGCCTTCAAGATTTGGAGAGGCAATGTATTCGATGTTGATTTCAAATTTCAGCGCATCTTTATATTTCCGGTAAGCAGAAACAAAGGCATTTTCCGCATGGTCATAAAAACTCAGGAAGCCTTGATGGAAAGGAAGACCTGCTCTCAGGATGGTTGATACGACCAAGCGATCATCAACCGTATTGATCGGGGCATTACCAAGAGGTGTCTGCACGGACTTTGCGCTGTAGTTCAATTCCTTACTCATTTCATAGGCCATGATTTCACCGATACGTTCCAAGTTCCGGCGAAACCGCATACGGTCTTTTTGTATATCGACATTCCTGATTTCCAGCAGGAACTGGTTGAGCAGGGAATTTTGCTCTGACAAGTTAATGACTTCCATGTAGATCTATTTCTATGTTTATGACGTTACTGAATCACCTTATGCATTCAGGTGCCTGAAAATTCGGGCAAAGGTAAAAAAGTCTTTAATTATGGACACTATTTCTGGCACAATATTTGGTTTTCAACAAGAAAGAAACCTATGGAAAATTTAAATAAAGAAAAATTTCTTTAATTGAAGGCGTTTTGCTGTTTTTTTTACGTACTTTTGTCCTTGGAAAAAAAGGTTTTCAACAAGGTATTTAATCCATTATAATTCAATTCATTAATCAAATGGCAAATTTAGATCTGAGCAAGTACGGCATCTCAGGTAAATTCGAGATCGTACACAACCCTTCTTACGAAGTGCTGTTTCAGGATGAGATGAATCCTGCAAACGAAGGTTTTGATAAGGCAAAGGTAACCGAACTGGGCGCTACCGCAGTTTACACCGGTAAATTCACCGGTCGTTCTCCTAAAGACAAATATTTTGTCAAGGACGACGTGACCAAAGACACACTCTGGTTTGACGGAAAAATCAACCGTCCGACAACTCCTGAAGTATTTGAGCACTGCAAAAACCTCGTAACCAAACAACTTTCTGCAGCCAAGAAGCTGTATGTGGTCGATGCTTATTGCGGAACCAACGAGGATACCCGCATGAAAGTGCGTTTTGTTATGGAAGTAGCCTGGCAGGCTCATTTCGTAACCAACATGTTTATCCGTCCTTCACACTTCGAACTGGAAAACTTCGGTGAACCTGATTTCGTTTCTCTGAACGGTGCTAAGGCTACCAACCCAAATTGGAAAGAACAAGGGCTGAACTCTGAAAACTTCGTTTTGTTCGACCTGACCAAGAAAATGAATATCATCGGTGGTACTTGGTACGGTGGTGAAATGAAGAAAGGCATGTTCTCTTTGATGAACTACTACCTGCCTCAACGTGGCATCGCTGCCATGCACTGCTCTGCCAATGTTGGCAAAGAGGGTGATGTGGCTGTCTTCTTTGGTCTGTCCGGCACTGGCAAGACCACGTTGTCTGCCGACCCGAAACGTTTCCTGATTGGTGACGACGAACACGGATGGGACAATCATGGTGTCTTCAATTTCGAAGGTGGTTGCTACGCTAAAGTCATCGACCTGAGCGAAGAAAACGAACCTGATATCTGGCGTGCCATCAAACGTGACGCTTTGCTGGAAAATGTCACCGTTGACGATAAGGGCAAAATTGACTTCAAAGACAAGTCGGTTACGGAAAACACCCGTGTATCCTATCCTATCTATCACATCAACAAGATTGTGATGCCTTCACGTGCGGGTCACGCCAAGAAGATCATCTACCTGTCTGCTGATGCCTTCGGTGTATTGCCTCCTGTTTCCATCCTTGATGAAAAGCAAGCCCAGTACCACTTCCTCTGCGGATTTACTTCCAAACTGGCTGGTACGGAACGCGGTATCACGGAACCTGTTCCTTCCTTCTCACCCGCATTCGGTGAAGCATTCCTGACCTTGCACCCGACAGTTTATGCCAGCACATTGGCCAAGAAAATGAAAGAACACGGAGCAAAAGCTTACCTGGTTAACACTGGCTGGAACGGTACCGGCAAACGTATCTCACTGAAAGATACCCGTGCCATCATCGATGCCATCCTGGATGGTTCGATTGACAAAGCAGAAACCAAGGTTATTCCGATCATGAACCTGACTGCTCCGGTTAAACTGGACAAAGTTTCCGACATCCTCGATCCACGTACCACCTACACTGATACGAAGGAATGGGAAGCAAAAGCCATCAAACTGGCTGGCATGTACATTGAAAACTTCAAGCAATATTGCGACAATGATGCTGCCAAAGCATTGATCCCTTCAGGTCCGCAATTGCCTGCAACCGGTTGCTGCGGCAAGTAAGTCATGACTTGTTCCATTCATTTCCAATGAGGGGATGACACGATAAGCAAAAATTTGAGGGAGGAATCGTTTACCGATTTCCTCCCTCTTTCATTATGCCGGATTTCAACGAATTGGCTTCTGCAGTAACCAGTTCTCTGTTACCACATCAAAACGACACGAAAATCCATTGTCGAAGGTCGCTCATTAAAAAAGTCAGAGTTAGTGACATATGCCGTCACGCTACCGACCGAATAATCGAAATCGATCGTCTGTGTCCAGTAGTTATTCTGGATATCCTGATAATGACGCACGTAAGGCAATGATTCCTGAGCATTATTCATAACATAATACCCCAATACAGCACCATTCGCATACACATAATTCGTGATCTCAGGCATATCGAACGTACATGAATAATACAGATTCAACCCATTGGCATCAGTATGAGCCGTCCAGTCCGTACTCTTGGCTTCCAGGTTAATGACTTTCCAGAGCACATCCGGTTCATCTTTCACCTCTTTTGTACAGGAACAGCATATAGCGACAACGGCCATCAAAAGAAAC
>JAUZOU010000272.1 GCA_030706285.1 Bacteroidota bacterium | reverse complement strand
CAATTATCCGTATGTGGGATGGGAAGAAAAGACGACCGGTGGACTGCCCACATTACAGACCTATGACGTTGAAGGAAACTCAGGAACGGTATCTGTTTCCACTAAAATGAATGTTGCCGATAATGGTAGTAAATTGAGTGTGCAACTATATGATTCCAATGGCAATCTGACTGGCAATCCGGTTGATGTCGTCGATGAATACCATTATTTCCCCTTTGTCTTTGATGATGGATGTGTTCATTTTATCAAAGATGTTCTGTAATGTTGAAACTTATCTGCTATGAATAGAAAAATAGGTAGCTTACTGGTACTCTTACTTCTAATTGGGCCTCAACTGCTTCAAGCTCAGGGAACCCGTTTTATCAAAGGTAAGGTTTATGAACTATATAATGGGAAAAGAGAGCCCATACCAGGTGTCAACGTTGTGTTTTCAAACAGTCAGAACCGTATGTTGACTGGCACCACGACCAATGTAATGGGTGAATATTCATTGAAAGTGCCTGCTGTGGGTGGAAACATCAAGTTAGTGTTTTCATTCATTGGCAAGAGGCCTAAAACTTATACTTACACTGGTCAGACAAATCTGGATGTGGTACTGGAATCGAATGAGGTTGAACTGGGTGATGTTGTTGTCACCAAAGAACGGATGGAGAAGAGTAGCCTGGGTATTACAACCCGTGAACAAACGTTTGCTTCTCAGCGTATCAAGATGGATGATGTCTTGGAAGGCGTTCCGGTCACCTCGGTGGAAGAAGCGTTGCAAGGTCATATGGCAGGTGTGGATATCATTGCCAGCGGAGATCCCGGAGCAAAAAGTTCCATCAGAATCCGTGGTACGGCTACCTTAAATTCAAATGCTGATCCTCTGATCGTCATAAATGGTGTGCCCTATTCGACCAATATTGATGATTCGTTCGATTTTGCAACAGCCAATAATGAAGATTATGCTGATATGTTGAACATCAACCCGTATGATATCGAATCCATCGAAGTCTTGAAGGATGCTGCCTCAACGGCCATTTACGGGACAAAAGGAGCCAACGGTGTCTTACTGATTACCACCAAGAAAGGAAATAAAGGTAAAACGCGGTTTACCTTTTCTGATAAGGAAACATCAAAAATCGAACCGGATGCGATCCCTATGTTGGATGGAAATGAATATGTGGCCTTTATTCAGGATGCTATCTGGAATACGGCCAATGCCCAAGGGCTTGCAAAGTCTGCCGCGTTGCTTAAATTGCTGTTTGATACCCCGGAAATTAATTACAATAAAGGCTGGCGTTATTTTGACGAATACAACAGCAATACGGACTGGCTTTCTTATGTCAAAAAAGATGCCTTCATTACCGATAACAGTTTTTCAATGTCAGGTGGAGGCGACAAGGCGACCTACCGCTTTTCACTTTCATATCTGAATGAAGGCGGAACAACGGTTGGAACCGGACTTTCACGTCTGACGTCAAGCCTCAACATCGGGTACCATTTCTCCGATAAATTGAGGGTGGATGCCAATTTCAGCTATTCAGATTCCTATAAAAAAGATAACTGGACATCGACGGTCCGTGCGGAGGCCCTGCGAAAAATGCCCAACAAGAGTCCTTACTGGATAGATGATGCGACAGGTCTTCCCACAAGCACCTATTTTACCCGCCAGAACAGTGAAGAGTTTCAGGGCGCTTTTACCGGATCGGCCAATTACCATCCCATCATCATGGCTACCGAAAGTTATAACAACCTGCGCCAAAGAGAGGAAAATATGACGTTCGATATGAATTATGATGTTATGCCCGGCTTGATCTATTCAGGCTATGTTTCCATGAAACTGAATACAGGTAATACGAAAATGTTCCTGCCTCAATCAGCTACCGATGTGACGATCGACAATACGTATGCCAACAGAAGTACGGATGCTTTCTCGAACAACCTGGCCCTGCAGACTGAAAACAAGATGATCTTTCGTAAAAATTGGGAAGAAACACACAACCTTGTCGCGACAGCTCTTTGGCGGACATCTCAGTCTGTTAGCTCCAGTTATTCGTCAGAAATATATGGGGCGGCAACAGCCGGCATGTCCGATCCTGTTGCAGGCGGATGCATCCGTTCGCTGGGTTCCGGAAAATCAGAAGTCAGGATTTTATCTGGCATCGGAAGTGTCAACTATACCTTTCTGAACCGGTATATTATGAATGGAACCGCGAATTATGAAGGCCGGTCAAGTCTTGGCACCGCCAATCGCTGGGGGCTATTCCCTTCAGCCGGTTTGGCCTGGTTGGCGAACGAAGAACCGTTTTTGAAGGAGGTGCCCTGGATAGAACAATTGAAAATCCGTTCCAGTATCGGACAGAGTGGACAGGCCCCAAGTGGAACGGCTCCCTATGTCGGGACCTACTCTTCGTTGGGTGAATACATATCCAATGCCGCTGTTGCTCCTTCTTCCATGCAGTTGAACAAGTTGAAATGGGAGAGTTCAACCGAATACGACGCCGGCGCTGATATTGGGTTATGGGGGAACAAATTGTCGATGACCTTTGACTATTATTACAAATATACCACCAACTTATTGCAGTCTAAAGTTTCCATACCGTCATCCACTGGTTATGATGATGAAGGCAATACGGTTTCATATTACAATTCCGGAGAATTGAGCAACAAAGGATGGGAATACCGGATCGATTACGAAGTGCTGAAAAAGAAAAACCTGCGTATCACCACCAACTTCAATATCAACCGTAATGTCAACAAAATTGAAAAAATTCCTGACAACCTTGCCGTTTCTTCTTATTCGTTGAGTAATGGAACGTATGCACAAAAGATTGAAGCCGGCCGTCCGGTCGGTTCATTCTATGGGTTCCAATATGCCGGAGTTTATCAGAATACGGAAGATACGTATGCCAGGGATGGAGAAGGAAATGTCATGACCAATTTGAGCGGGAATCCCATCGTGATGAAAAACGGCACTTACACTTGTTATCCCGGAGATGCCAAGTATAAGGACATCAACCATGATGGTGTGATCAATGAAAAAGATATCGTTTATATCGGCAACAGCATGCCGATGGTTACCGGTGGTGGTGGTTTTAATATTAAATACAAGAACCTGTCCCTGATGACGTTCTTCCATTACAGACTTGGTCAGAAAATCATCAATGAAGCTCGTATGAACAGTGAATCCATGTATGGAACTGACAACCAAAGTAAGGCCGTGCTTCGCCGCTGGAGAAATGAAGGAGATGATACAGACATTCCAAGAGCTTTATGGAAATATGGTTTGAACTGGCTGGGATCCGACCGGTTTGTGGAAGATTGCTCTTTCCTGCGTTTGAAAACGATTTCGCTCAGTTACGATTTACCTAAAAAAACCTGTCAGCGTATCCATGCAAACAGCATCAACTTATTCTTAACCGGATATGACTTGTTTACCTGGACCAATTATACCGGGCAGGATCCTGAAGTGAATTTACCTGGCAAAATCACTGATTTAGCGGTGGATGATGCCCAGACACCCAGAAGCCATCGTTTTTCAGCCGGGATTACAGTCAATTTCTAATTAAAAGAGAGCAGACAAATGAAAACATTCAAATATGGTCTAATGCTGGTCTTAACGATTGCCTTTTTTACTTCGTGCAGTGATTGGCTGGTCGTTTACCCTCAAAATGAACAAGTCAGCGATACGTACTGGACATCTCAGGAAGATGTCGAAGCAGCGATCAATGCAGGTTATTATGATTTTCGTGATTTGGTGATTGATTACTTGATTCCCTACGGAGAATTGCGTAGCGGTTGCATTTTCAGTATTAAGACCAATAAGCTGCAAAATTTTCAGGTCACGCCCACCGATAAAAGTCTTTGCAATTGGGGACCGTTTTACCAAGTCATCAACATCGCGAATGTGGTATTGGCTAACGCGGAAAAAGCGAAGGAACGAGATGAGACGTATAAGCAGGAAGAGCTGAATTCCCATTACTGCGAGGCCTATTTCTTACGGGCATTGACTTATTTCTACCTGGTCAGGAACTGGCGGGAGGCCCCTCTGATTACTGTCCCCTTTGAAGATGATTCTCATTCCTACCGCATTGCCAAATCCAGCGAATCGGAAATTATCAAGCAGATCAAGAGCGATGTTGAGGCGGCACTGGCGACCGGAGCAGCAAAAGAAGCCTATGAAACAACCTGGGAAACAAAAGGCCGGGCTACAAAATGGGCGCTGTACGCGTTGATGGCCGATGTCTGTCTCTGGTCGGAAGATTACGATAAGGCCGTCGAGTATTGTGATTACCTGCTGAATGCAACTTCCACCAAAGCACCGGTGCTACTTTCAACGCCGACACACGATAAATGGTTTTCCATGTTCAATCCGGGGAATAGCAACGAATCGATTTTTGAAATTCAATGGAGCTATGAGAGAAAGCAGACGAACATATTGCCGATTTTGTTTGACAATCTGGCTACTGACCGGCTGTATCAGATTTCTCAGTCGTTGTTGACTGAATTCAATGCTGAGTATACCTATACGTTCGAAAATCAACTTGAAGCT
>JAUZOU010000271.1 GCA_030706285.1 Bacteroidota bacterium | reverse complement strand
GTATTGACCAATTGTCCCTGAGCCGCATTCAGGTTGAATGCTGCTTTGCAGAAATTGATCATAGAATTGTTCATGGTCGTTATGAATCCCAAAAGGAAGCTGACGACGAACATCACGGTTAGAGCGAACGCAAAGTTCTGTTTCTGTTGTTGAGTCATTTTTTAGGTTATTTATGATTATGATAGTTTAGGTAAATCGGAAAATCAATCCTCTACACCAAATTTGTAGACAGTCGTTTGGGTGTAGGTTTCACCAGGATTCAGGATGACTGACGGGAATTGGGTATTGTTGGGCGTATCCGGAAAATGCTGTGCTTCAAAACAAATGGCACTACGTGCCGGGAAAGTCGCCCCATGAGCACCCTTGAATCCGTTCAGCCAATTGCCGGTATATAGTTGGACTCCTGGTTCGGTAGTGTACACTTCCATCTTACGGCTGCTGACCGGCTCGACACATTTGACGGCAAAAGAAAGTTCACCGGCAAAAGATTTGTTCAACGCAAAGCAATGGTCATAGCCGGCACCATTTTTCAGTTGTTCAGCATCATCGTCGATTCGCTTGCCCACAGCTATTGCATTACGAAAATCCATCGGAGTCCCTTCCACCTTAAGAATTTCACCGGTTGGAATGGAGACCTCATCAATCGGAATAAAATAATCGGCATTGATGGTCAGCAAATTGTTGCAGACTGTCGGAGTCGGATCTGAAATACCGGCCAGATTGAAGAAACCATGGTTTGTCAGGTTGACGATGGTCGTCTTATCGGTCGTTGCTTTATAGGAAATGACAAATTCATTGTCATCGGTCAATCTATACTCGATGTTAACAATCAGTTTTCCAGGGAAACCCTCTTCCCCATCTGCGGCTGTATAAGTAAGCGCCAGTACCGAATCATCCGATTTGACCACATCCCAAACAGCCGTATGAAAGCCTGTCGGCCCTCCGTGCAAGGAATTCGGTCCATTATTAACAGCCAATGAGTACAGTTTACCACCAAGTGTAAACTTGCCTTTGGCGATTCTGTTACCATAGCGGCCAATCGTGGTACTTAAAAATGGTTCCGGACTGTTAATTACATGATCGATCGAATCATGGCCAAGAATGACATTGCCAAACTTTCCGTTTTTATCCGGGGCCATGATGGCCAATGTCGCTCCACCATAATTGGTCAGAGCGATTTCCATGCCATTTTTGTTACGTAGGAAAAAGAGTCCGGTTTGTTTTCCTTTGATTGTCTTCTGAAAATCTTCAGGACGTAATCCTGAGAGGTTATTTTTCAACGTGCCTGTCATAGTATAATGAACTTAAAAAGTCAAAATGAGAAATGGAATCGTACGAAGAGTTTTTTGCTTCATAGACTCCATTTCTCTGTTTATCTCATAGTATTTAACTGTTATTTCTGAGCAGCTTTGCAACAATTCTTATCCTTGCAAGCTGCCGTTTTATCTTTGCAACATCCCGCTTTCATGCCATCCTTGCAGCAAGAAGCTTTGGCTCCATTCTTGCAACAACCGGCCTTTACACTGTCATTGCAGCAGCCGTTTGCAGCTGTCCATGCCTTCAATTGCTTGGCAACACCATCTTTCATCACACCGAATTTGTAGACGCAATGACTCTTATAGGTCTGACCGGGGCGTAAGACAACGGATGGCCATGCTGGTTTGTTTGGACTGTCAGGATAATGCTGCGATTCAAGACAAATGGCTGTCCGTTGTTTGTAAACAATGCCTTTTTTGCCTTTCAGCGTTCCATCCAGGAAATTACCGGTATAAACCTGAACGCCGGGTTCATTGGTATAGACTTCCAAGGTACGTCCGCTAACAGAATCGAGCAACAGAACTGCCGGTTTGCTTTGATCTCTGTTGGATCTGAATACCCAGTTGTGATCATAGCCATTGCCGTTTTTCAGCTGCAGATAGCTATAGTCTGTGATGCGAGCCCCAATTTTGGTTGGTTGGCGGAAATCCATCGGGGTGCAGCATACCGGTGCAATTTCACCAGTTGTCATAAAGGTAGAATCGATTGGCGTAAAGCCATCGGCATCGATAGCCAGCATATGATCCAAAATAGTGTTTTCAGGATTGCCTGTCAGATTAAAGTAGGAATGATTGGTTAGATTAATGATGGTAGGTTTGTCTGTTGTGGCTTCATAGCTGATATCGATGGCGTTGTCATCGGTCAGCGTATAAATGGCCTTGGCCTTCAATGTACCGGGGAATCCCATTTCACCGTCTTTGGAGACATAAGAAACTTCGAGGGAATGGTTATTGATCTGACGAATGTCAAACATCTGGTATTGAAAGCCCTTTGGTCCACCATGGAGGCAATGGCCGAAATTATTGGTTTCAAGTTGATAGTTCACGCCATCGAGTGTAAATTTACCTTTGTTAATACGGTTTCCGTATCGTCCGATAAAGGCACCAAAATCCGATTTGTTGTTCAAATATCCACCAATGGAATCAAAACCAAGGACAACATCGGCAAACACCCCATTTTTATCCGGCACATAAATGGAAACGATCCGTGCACCGAAATTGGTCATACAGACTTCCATGCCATTTTTGTTGGTCATGACATACAAATCATTTTTCTTACCATTGATTTCGGTTTGAAAATCTTTTTTATGCAAGCCTGATTTGGTCACGTCTTTACCGGCACAGGATGAAAACAAGAAAATTACAGCTAAAGAAGAGACGGCAAAAAGCAGGTTCAATCGAGAAAACGATGGTTTCAAACAGGTATTGCTACTTAACTGATGACATTTCTGATCAGCACCGTTTTCATAAGACAAAGCATTTCTTTTAAAACATGCCTGTTTCATAGTTTCTGAGGTTATTATTAGGTTCTTTGTTTTTCAAACGCGTAAAATTAACCCTTATTTTTTAGAGGCAGGCCCTATAAAATATGTTATACAACATAATTAAAAGGTCCGGTTACGTTTTTTAAACCATAACCGGACCTTTTAATACTATTTATTACTTGTCCCCGGATTAACGATAGATCCTGATATCCAAGGGAGCCATCAGCGCTTTCCGTTTATTGGCCAAATACATGAACCAATCCTGATCTTTTGGAAAGCCAAATTTACTCCAGCCTGCACCAAAATAATAACGGAATGGTTCGCCTTCATTGTACGGACAAATACCGACGATATGGCCTGAAACCTGTTTGACAGCCGATAAGCGTGTCATAAAAATGACGCCTGTATAACCACGTCCGGATGCCACCGGTGTTTTTGTCTGTGAATACAGATTCTCGGCATAACCGATGAATCCTTTTTCCGCATCACCATAGATGGTTTGTACGGTATCATGAAGACAAAGACCTGCAGCCACATTGAACTGTGTCGTATCGCCTGTAAAATTGACAATCGCTTCATTCAAATTGGATCCGGCATCGAGTGTGACCATGATTTCAGCTTTCAACCTGTGAGTGCCGAAATGAACGTTGTCATAATATAATAGAAATGAAGACCTAAGTGGTCCGTTGTCCAGTATCTTGTACCGGTCAAAATGGTCGAACACAAACAACGAATCGTGTGCAATGGGCGCGATAGCACCTGCTCCAAGGGTATGTCCAACCTTATAACAGTCCAATCCTTCTCCATGATCTTCATGATAAGAAGCCTTGCCGGCTATATCGTTCTTATACCACTTGTCAACGACAAGTTCCGGTGTTCGCTTATACCAGACATCGACCCCGTTGCTGGGATATTCGGCAGCCAAAGCCGGACCGTAGACCCGGAAACCGATCCGGTCGTTCTCCCAGGCGATATCGTCCTTACGTTCAGGCACAAAACGCACAAACGTTTTGGAAGTAATGGTCTCCGGTGTGCCTGTCTTAACCGTAAACACCTTTTTTTGGCCTGCTTTCAGCGTAACAGGAAACAAAAGACTTTGGGGTTTACTTTCACCTTTATATAATAGTTGAACCGGAACCGGTTGCTTTTCTGAATCCAGGATGACCAGCTTCTGCGGATCCATCTTTTGAAGTCTGCAAAGACAGATTTCCACCATCTCGTTGGTCCTATCGACTTCAGAATTGTTAAAAACGGAAATTTCGGCCTTATTGCTGCATGATACAAGTGTCATGGCACAGGCCAGTAAAAATATAGTTGGTTTCATCTGATACTATTTTTTGTTTAAGGACAGATGTAACGCCGCATGCCGAATGATCATCTGTTTTGACGTTGAGTACGAACATGCTCGTTTCATAGGATAATTACGCTCACAAAAAAGACAGAAGGACGGAAAGGTCATCGCCTTTTCGTCCTTTTGAGCAATCATGCTGTGCCTTATTTCGGTTGTTTCCCTATATAAGCAAGAATACCTCCGTCCACATACAGGATGTGTCCGTTCACAAAGTTGGAGGCTTCGGAAGCCAGGAAAACAGCTGGGCCCTGAAGATCGGCCGTCGTTCCCCAGCGGGCAGCCGGAGTCTTTGAAATGATAAATTCGTTGAACGGATGACCAGGAACACGCAACGGAGCTGTTTGCGGCGTTTCGATGTAACCCGGGCCGATACCATTCACCTGAATG
>JAUZOU010000270.1 GCA_030706285.1 Bacteroidota bacterium | reverse complement strand
TCATGATAAAAGTTCCCGTGCTGTATCTGGTAATTTCCTAAAACAGAATCAATGATTAATCCGTTCTTTTGTACTGTTTCAAAATCCCTGTTGAACAGAAAATGAACGTCTTTACCTGCTTTTGCCAGCATTCCTCCATAAAAGCCACCTAAAGCGCCTGTCCCGATGACAGCATATCGTAATTGTGTCATGAAAAAAGATATTTAGGCACAAAGGTACAATAATCAGTTAGACGTTGTGCCAGTCGGTATTGTAAAACAAAAAGTCGATCCTTTCCCCCACTCGCTTTTTGCCCAGATGTCGCCTCCGTGTTTGGCGATTAACTCTTTGCAGAGCAACAATCCAATCCCACTACCTTGCTCATTGTTGGTACCTTCTGTTGAGACCGTTTCATCAATTCTGAATAGTTTTGGAAGAACTTCCTTTTTAATGCCGACTCCGTTATCGCTAATGGAAACCAGCCACTCTTCTTCACTGGATTTTACGGTTATAAAAATGTGGCCATCAGGATGGGTGAATTTGATTGCATTTGCCAATATATTCCTTAGAACAGTGTAAATCATCGATTTATCAAGTTTAAGTATAACTGATTGAGGCATATCACAGTCAATTGATATGGATTTTTGATTAGCCGCGTCTTCCAGTAGTTGAATGCTGAGATGGATTAATTGGATGAGATCGATGTTTTCCGGATGGAACTTCATGGCTCCAGTTTGGGTTCGAGCCCAATCAAGCAAATTGACCAGCAAGTTCATGGCTTGATTGCATGATTTTTTAATGGTTGACGCATATAAGTCGACTTTTGTCAAATCATTCTGTTTGATTTTATCCTCCAGTAATTCACTGAAACCAAGAATGCAATTGAATGGATTTTTTAGATCATGAGCGATGATGGAGAAAAACTTATCCTTGGTTGCATTAAGCTCTCGTAAACGTGCTTCATTCTCGTGTAAAACAGCTTCTGCCCTTTTCTGTTCTGAAATAAAGCGAGCTTGTTGAAAATTCTGATAGACTGAGGTGGAAAGTTGTCTGGCAAACGTGTACATAATCTGAGCGACAGCCTTGAACTGTTTTTCAGACATTGAAGGGACCTCATGGAAGGCTTCAAGCAATCTGTTTTCATCTACGCCGATTTTTCTGGCGTAGGCACGCATGGAATCATCGGTTTGTGTATTGTCACGTACCTGACCAATAATCCAATTGGCTACATGGTGCCCGCCTATAATGATGCTTGTACCGGCATCCCATAATCCTCCACTTAGACAAGGCATGACAACTGGTCCTTCCGGATGGAGTGCTCCTAACTGGGCATCTGATTTGTAGCAGTTGGCACATCCGATTGTTGATTTTCGAACGATTTCATTGCAAAACCTGGTAAAACCAATCGGTTTGGTAATTGGTGTGCCATCAAGATGAGTTAGGATGGAGGCTACACCGGTCGCTTCTGAAAATTCATTCAGCGTACGTTGGACCTCAGACAAGTCGAATATATCCTCAAAATTTAGTACACCCGTTTCATTCATTGGCAACGTCAGAGAAAGAATACGCTTTCTGATGGCCTCTTCCATCTGCTTGCGCTCGGTAATATCACGGAAACTCCAGACCCTTCCGACAATTTCACCTTCATATAACTGTGGCTGAGAATAACGTTCGTAGATACGCCCATCTTTAAAAAACAGATTATCCGATGTCGTTTCTTTTCCGGCATTGATGGCAAGATAGGATGCCTGAGCTTTTTCCATATCAACCAGTTGACGACAAGTGGATAAAAAATGGTCGAAATCATTTACATCTTCCAGAGTGGCACCGGGTATTCGCCAAAGTTCTGTGAATTTCTTATTGAATTGTATTACTTTACAATCCTTGTCAATCACTAGTATTCCGTCTGCCGTGGATTCCAATGTTGAGGTTAATAAGGAGTTGGTTTTCCGGAGATCGTTCTCGGCTTTTTTGCGTTGGGTTATGTCGTAGGAAATGCCATAAGTGCCAATAATTGTTCCTTTCTTGTCCAGTAACGGCAACTTTGTTGTCAGAACCCACGTGGGAGGTCTGTCAAACCATGTTTCCATTTCTTCCTTTTCAATTATTGGCTGACCAGTCCGGATAATAGCCTGTTCATCCTTGAATGCCTGCTCTGCATAGTTTGCATCAAAAAAGTCATAATCTGTCTTTCCTACAGCTTCCGCAGGCTCTTTCAGATTGAATTTGTTGGCCATGAATCGATTGATTCTTATAAACCTGCTTTCTCTGTTTTTAAAATAGATGGCGTCAGGAACGTTCTCGTTGTCCAGAATGGCATATAGTAAGAATCGGTACTGCATCGTCATCTTCAACTTCATGTTGCAAAAAAAAATTTCTACACCATGATAAGATTTTTTCAAACCTATCTTCATACTATGAAGTAATGCATTAACTACACAAACATATTAAAATTATCTGATAATCAGACTAATTTTAATGAAAAATAGGTTGATTGAAAAATTAAAAAGCCGATAGTCCTGAGACTATCGGCTTACATTGGGAAGAGGTACCTGGCAGAATCGAACTGCCGTATGCGGTTTTGCAGACCGGTGCCTAACCACTCGGCCAAGGTACCATGTTTTGGTTAGCGGGTGCAAAGATAGAGATTATTTTGGTGGAAACAAGCCCTTAGGGCAACTTTTTTCCCGTATTTCCTGTTTCAGGGAGCAGCCTTCGCACCCTGCACAGGGATTCGAGGGATCGAAAGTTGTACGGTGCCTGTTGCGGAGACGTTTATAGGTGAGCCAGACTGCGTAGCCGATCGCACCAACAACAACGGCCGTAACTAGTATGTTCTGTAACAAGCTTGACATGGCAGTTAATCACATTTAGTGTCTAGTCATCAAATTCTACCAATTCGTTCAGGTTCCGGTTTAAGGGTTCTATCGTTACGTCAGAGCCATAGGTAATGCCGGCTTCATTCAAACATGTTTCAACTGTTTGAAGGGCCAGTTCCGGATTGTTGTTATCTTTGCTCAAATGACAAAGATAAATATACTTTAAATCAGGATGCCAGTTTTCAGCCAGTACACGACCGGTTTCTGTATTGCATAAATGACCCGTATCACTGGTAATGCGCTGTTTCAGGTAATACGGATATTTTCCTTCTTTCAACATTCTTTCGTCATAATTGGCTTCAAGAACCACAATATCTGATTGCCTGATCAGGCTACAAACCTCTTCATTGGTACAACCAAGGTCGGTTGCAATCAGAATGTGGTGAGAACGATAACAAAGTTCAAAACAGACACTTTCAGTCGCATCGTGAGAAACTGAATAGGGGGAGATTGAAAAATCACCTACCTGTACTTTCTCTCCCGGTTCGAGTACCCGTCTATTTCCGTTTAGCTTCTGAGCTGCCCCCCAGCAACGATTGATGCCGTTATGTGTTTTGGCCGTAGCGTAAACAGGGAGGTTGAACCGTTCACCCAGCGCGCCGACTGCTTTGATGTGGTCAATATGGTCGTGAGAGACAAAGACGCCAAGGATCTGGCTGAAATCAACTCCGATTTCTTTCAGACTTTTACGGACAGTCCTTGCAGCAATGCCCGCATCAATCAAAATACCTTGTACCGAATTGCCAAAGTAATAACAATTGCCGCTGCTCCCGCTTCCTAAACTTAAGAACCTTAGTTTATCCATTTGAATACAAATATAGTTCTTTTTTCTCCAGAATCACAGGTTAAAATGCCTTCTCACCTGCTTGTCGTATATGAAAAAAAAGCGTTCCTTTGTTGACCAACGTCATACACACAATTATATGTCAGTAACGATACAGGGCTCTAGGCTAAAGCAAGCTGCAGTCCAAGGAATGGATACTTTTCTGGCCGTTTTCACCGATGCTTATCTGGAGGCTATCGGAGGCAAGTTGGATGAGAAAACCATGGACCGGCTGAATGGTTGGCAACACAGTCTGCTTGCTTATCATTTTTTTCAGGAAGAAGTGTTGCAGGGAGGATTTATACAGCTCATTCAAAATGGGTATGGCCGTTATATTTTTCATAATCCTTTCGCCAAGGCGCTTAAGCTATTTGGTGCCATCGATTTGTCAAAACTGATCTATAAAGGCAGAGAAATTTATGATGCACATCAAAAAGAGCTGGAACGTGAAACGACTGAAGAAGAATTTCTAGCCATGTATGAACAGTTCGAAGCGTTTGATGAACTGGAAGAACGTTATTTCGAAATCGAAGAGGAATGTACGACCGCTATTGCCCAATATATCGATGAACATCTGGCTGATTTTGCCGATATCATTGACTGAAAAGGTATTGGAATTCATTTATCTCCTGACCAGAATCCAGGCATCAGGCCAGGATTTTCTGGCTTCTTCCAGAAATCTGTTTGCATCGACCTGATATTTACAGGATTCGATGATAATCCGGTACATTCTGTCTTTGTTCTGAGCCAATACGGCAGGATAACCAGCGTCTTTCATCCGTGAATAAAGGCTATAGGCATTTGTCCGGTTAATAAAGCTTTTAATGACGATGTTGTAGACAGACAGATCTTTTTCCTTGCCTTCCAGTAT
>JAUZOU010000027.1 GCA_030706285.1 Bacteroidota bacterium | reverse complement strand
TGTACAGAAAATGTGTGAGAACACAATGGCTATTGCTCGTTGGCTGGAAAGCCGTTCAGATGTATTTGACGTCTGTTATTTAGGTCTGGAAAGCAATGAATACCACGAACTGGCGAAAAAATATTTATCCAATGGATTTGGCTGTGTCTTAACGTTCAGAGTAAAAGGTGGTTTTGAAAAGACAGTCAAGTTTGTCGAAAGCCTTCAGCTAATATCACACTTGACCAACATTGGTGATGTTAGAACCTTGATTACACATCCTGCTTCTACGACACATCGTCAGATGGATACGCAGACTCAGGAAGCAGCTGGCGTTTATCCGGATTTATTGAGGTTGTCTGTCGGTCTGGAACATGTCGATGACATCAAAGATGATATGGAACAGGCATTTGAATTATTAAAAGATTGATACACATTATTGTACGTTTTTGGAAAACAATGATGACCGATTATAGCTACTACGATTATGCCGTTAAATTTGCCTGAGAAGTTACCTGCCGTTGAAATTCTGAAAAAGGAGAACATCTTTGTCATGGATTCAGGGCGTGCATCAACGCAGGACATTCGTCCGTTAAGGATCGTTATCCTAAACCTGATGCCACTTAAAATTACGACAGAGACTGATTTGATCCGGTTGCTTTCGAATACACCTTTGCAGCTTGAGATTGATTTCATGAAGATCAAAAGCCATACTTCAAAGAATACGCCGATTGAGCATATGATGACGTTTTATAAGACGTTCAACAGAATGCGTAACCAGACGTATGACGGCATGATCATTACAGGGGCCCCCATTGAACAACTGGATTACAGTGAGGTGACATACTGGGACGAGATGAGGGAAATTTTCGACTGGGCAAGAACGCATGTCACTTCGACGTTATATATTTGCTGGGCTGCTCAAGCTGGCCTTTATCATCAATACGGCATACCGAAGTATCCGCTTGATAAAAAAATGTTCGGTGTGTTCAAGCATACGATGAATGATCCTCATAATCCGATATTCAGAGGCTTTGACGATGAGTTTTATGTACCGCACAGCCGTCATACAGAGATCAGACGGGAAGATATCATTAAAGTGCCCGAATTGACATTGCTGTCAGAGTCGAAGGATTCTGGCGTCTATCTGGTGATGGCCAGAAATGGCAGGGATTTTTATATCACAGGTCATTCCGAATATGCCCCGAATACATTGGATACCGAGTATAAACGCGATTTGAGCAAAGGCATACCTATTGAAATTCCGGCCAATTATTATGTTGACGATGATCCGGACAAGAAACCGCTGGTCAGATGGAGGGGACATGCCAATTTGTTGTTTGCCAACTGGCTGAATTACTTTGTTTATCAGGAAACGCCGTTTGACATTACTATGATTCGATAAAAATGGATCATCCATCAGTTCGATGAAACAGCAGGCAAAACAACCCTGCTGAACGCCGGACTGAAGGTATCCTGTCGCGTACAACAATAATTTATGCCTAAACAACGTGTTATTGAATTGCTGGCTCCAGCCAGGAATGCAGACTGTGCCATTGAGGCCATCTTACATGGTGCTGATGCGGTTTATATCGGAGCACCGAAATTTGGAGCGAGGTCGGCAGCCGGCAATAGCCTGGATGATATCGGCAGGGTGGTGGAACTGGCCCACAAATTTCTGGTCAAGGTCTATGTCACACTCAATGTCATTTTGTATGACAGCGAACTGGCTGAAGTAGAAGTCTTGATTATGGATCTTTGGAAGATAGGAGTGGATGCGTTGATTGTTCAGGATATGGGCATCACTAAGCTGAACCTTCCACCGATTCCTCTGCATGCCAGTACTCAGATGGACAATCGGACAATCGATAAAGTCCGATTTCTGGAAGGAGCCGGTTTTAAGCAGGTTGTCCTGGCAAGAGAATTATCGTTGAACCAAATCCGTGAGATTTCGCACGGCACGTCAGTTCCACTCGAATTTTTTGTTCATGGTTCATTGTGTGTCAGTTACAGCGGGCAGTGCTACTTGAGCCATGCCATGAGCGGGCGAAGTGCCAACAGAGGTGAATGTGCCCAGTGGTGCCGGTTGCCTTATCATCTGGAGGACGCAGAAGGAAATGTGCTAAAACGCAATAAGCACCTGTTGTCCCTGAAGGATTTAAATCTGACGGCCTATCTCGAAGAAATGATCGATGCAGGCATTTCCTCGTTCAAGATAGAAGGCCGTCTCAAGGATGTCAGTTATGTGAAGAATATAACGGCCTGGTACAGACAACAACTGGATCAGATCATAAACCGCCGTCCGGATTTGAAACGGGCTTCCGTCGGTATTAGTCGATATAGCTTTATTCCGGATCCTTCAAAAAGTTTTAATCGGGGATTTACCGACTATTTTATTAAAGGCCGGACTGAGCAGATGAGCAATCCGGATACCCCCAAGTCGATGGGTGAAAGGATGGGCCTGGTAAAAAAAGTGCTGAGAAACTGCCTGATACTGAATGAAAACCAGCCAATTTCCAATGGTGACGGGTTGAGCTTTTTCGATCAGACAAAGACATGGGACGGTTTCCGGGTAAACAGGGTGGAGGGGAACTTGTTGTACCCTGCAAAGATGCCTGACCTTAAACCTGGCTTTTTAGTCTACCGGACATTTGACCAATCATTTGAAAGGCTGTTGGCTAAAACGTCTGCCGAACGATTGATTCCGGTAACGATGAGGTGCTGGGAAACGCCTGCCGGATTTGCTGTTGAAATGAGTGATGATGAAGGGCACCGGGCAGTGGTAACGATGGAGGAAACAAAGATTTCTGCCAAAGTTTCACAGAAACAACAGATTATCTCTAATTTGACCAAGCTGGGCAATACCAGATACGAAGCGGTCAGTTGTGAGGTGAATTGGTCGGGTGATTGGTTTGTCCCCGCTTCAAAATGGGTGGAATTGCGCAGGCTGCTCTGCAACAGAATGGATCTGGTGTTGAAACTGGCTTATAGGAAACAAGCAGTCGTTTTTCCACAAACCTCACATGCCTATCCGGAAAAACAGCTTACCTATCTGGGTAATGTCTTGAATCGCCAGTCTGAGTCTTTCTACCGGCAACATGGTGTTGATTTCATCGAGCCGGCCCTTGAAACGGCTGATAGCCATTTCCCCGAGAAGACGCCTGTCTTAATGTTCAATAAGTTTTGCCTTCGCTATGAATTGGGTGTATGCCCGAAACAGGGGAAGGCTGTCCATGGTTTTAAGGGACCATTATACCTTGTACATAAGGATAAACGCATTCGAGTTGACGTTGATTGTAAAGCCTGCGAAATGCATTTGACTGAAGTAAAGGGTTGCGTTTCCGGTCAGGGATGATAGCAGGAGGCCGCTAAAATGCCTTGAGCATCCGTGTCGTAGATCATACCCTGCAACGTAACTTTTGGATTGTTTTCCATATAGGCGTCAATGATACGATAACCTACCCATGTGATAGCCCTGCCTGGCGAGTCCTTTGGAAAAAAGGCGGTTGTCGGGGCATCTTCGATATACTTGGCGATTGTCAGACGATCTGACGAATACAGATGATGCAGTTGCAAGAGGTTGTTCCACATCTGCTTTTCATTGTTTCTGCACCATTTCAACTGGTCGTTTGTAAAAGCGGTGATATGTTCCATCCGTTCATTCGGCAGAATGATTTTCAGGAGATACATCATTTTTCCTTCATAAAGCAGATAGTCCAGCAATCGATCTTTTTTGACCATTTTTTCAGGGGTCAGTTCGGAGCGGATCCAACCTGCCATATAATCTGTGACTAGTTTGTCAGGATACATATGCTGACTTTGATAAGGTTGGAAAAGGGTCTGATACATAGGGTAATCAACGCCGAGGTATTTGTCAAGGCTGGCTGATAGTATGCCTGGTGCGGAAATAATGGATTCAGCATAGGCTGAAATATGCATATAAACCTTTGGTAATGGTATTTCAGGAAAGAAATACCTTAACCGGTAAAATGCCCAGGTTAGTTTTTTCTCAATGGGCTTTACGTTTTTAAAAACCAGTTGACACGTATCATATAAATGAATGATATCCGTATCGCTGTGGAAGACCTCATAGAAATCCTGATACATTTTTCCGTCAGGATGGCCGACCCCCATAATGTCATTGGCATACAAGTCCAGAAATGCTGAGTCTTTAATCGATTTTTCCGTTTGAAATGCCTGGTCAAACCGGTGAATCTTAATTTTGAAAGTCGGTTTACCAGGTACGTCGAATCGCTCGTCCTTGCAGGAAAACAAGAGCAGCATACTACACAAACAAAGTATTCCGTAGCGTTTCATAGGTCAATGTTTTTATCGTACAAGGGCTAATAAACGTGCCTGCCAAATAGACTGGATGGTTGGAACCATCTGTCCTGGCTCGTTTCATGGTCTTTGATTTCCTGCAAATATAAGGATAGAATTCCGAAAATGGTGCGAAATCCATTTAAGGGCATCCATATCAGTAGAGAGAGGAAAGGCTGGTCTGCAATTAACATAGAAAAAGGGGTGTCCGTTTGGACGCCCCTTTTTTAAGATTAGTTCAATCCGGATTATTTTTCTGAATCCAATTGTTCTTTAAGTGCAGCTAATGCATCGATGTCACCGAGAGTGGTTTTTTCCATCTTTGCCTGAGCAGGCACTTCCGGTTCTTCTTTCTTGGATGTCTTTTTAGTTGAAGTTTTCTTGGTAGCGCGAGCTTCCGTCTTAGCTTCATCTTCGTGGATACGGCTGTGTGAAAGGATGATACGTTTTGCGTCTTTGTTAAATTCGATGACTTTGAACGGAATCTTTTCATCAACCTGAGCCATGGAGCCATCTTCTTTAACCAAGTGTTTCGGTGTAGCGAAACCTTCAACACCATAAGGCAGTGCGATAACCGCACCCTTGTCCATCATTTCAATGATGGTTCCTTCATGAATGCTGTCAACGGTAAAGATGGTTTCAAATACATCCCATGGGTTTTCTTCCAGTTGCTTGTGGCCAAGGCTCAAACGACGGTTTTCCTTATCGATTTCAAGTACGACAACCTCGATTTCTGCACCAAGTTGAGTGAATTCACTCGGGTGCTTGATCTTCTTGGTCCAACTCAGATCGCTGATGTGGATCAGGCCGTCGACACCTTCTTCAATTTCAACAAAGACTCCGAAGTTGGTGAAGTTACGGACTTTTGCCATATGGCGGCTGCCTACTGCGTATTTGGTTTCGATGTTTGCCCAAGGATCTTCTTTCAGCTGTTTGATGCCGAGAGACATCTTACGTTCGTCGCGATCGAGGGTCAGGATAACAGCTTCTACGGAATCACCGACTTTCATGAAGTCCTGAGCGCTACGCAGGTGCTGTGACCAGCTCATTTCTGATACGTGGATCAATCCTTCAACACCAGGAGCGATTTCGATGAAAGCACCATAGTCAGCCATAACGACTACGCGGCCTGTAACTTTGTCTCCGACTTTGAGGTTCGGATCCAGGGCATCCCATGGGTGAGGGGTTAGTTGTTTCAGACCAAGAGCAATACGCTTTTTGTCATCGTCGAAGTCGAGGATAACTACGTTGAGTTTCTGATCCAGTTCGACTACTTCTTTAGGATCGCTGACACGGCCCCAGCTGAGGTCGGTGATGTGGATCAAGCCATCTACTCCGCCAAGGTCGATGAATACGCCGTAAGAAGTGATGTTCTTGACAGTTCCTTCGAGCACCTGGCCTTTTTCGAGTTTGGCGATGATTTCTTTCTTCTGCTGTTCCAGCTCGGCTTCGATAAGAGCCTTATGAGAAACAACAACATTTTTGAATTCCTGATTGATTTTGACAACCTTGAATTCCATTGTCTTACCAACGAAAACATCATAGTCGCGGATTGGTTTTACATCAATCTGTGAACCAGGCAGGAAGGCTTCGATGCCGAATACGTCGACAATCATACCACCCTTCGTGCGGCATTTTACGAATCCCTTGATGATCTCGTTGTTTTCGAGGGCTGCATTAACGCGATCCCAGCTGCGGGTTGCGCGGGCTTTCTTGTGAGAAAGGATCAGCTGGCCTTTTTTGTCTTCTTGATTTTCAATGAAAACTTCAACCTTATCTCCGATTTTCAGGTCCGGATTGTAACGGAATTCGTTCATGGAAACGATACCGTCAGACTTGAAACCGATGTTGACGACTACTTCACGTTTGTTCATTGAAATGACCGTTCCTTCGACAACTTCTTTGTCTTTTACGGTGTTGAGCGTGCTGTCATAGGCTTTTTCAAGATCATCCTTTGACATCGTGCTGTACGTTTCGCCTTTTTCAAAGGCATCCCAGTCAAATTCCTTTGAAACTTCCTGTTTCTTTTCAGGCGCTGCCTGGACTGTTGGTTCTGCTACCGTTTCAGTAGCCGGTTCTGTTACCGGCTCTGCTACTGTTTCAGCAGCCGGTTCTGCTACTGTTTCAGCGGTGGTTTCTGCTGCAGCTGTTGCCTGAACGGGTTCTTCTGCAGGTGTTACTTGATTGTTTTCTTCCATTAGGTAAAAAAATAATTAGTGAATTAGACATTATGTTGATTCGAAAATCGGTGGCAAAGGTAGGAATTTTAAGTGAAAACTCAATGATATTTCAATTGTTAGAACTATTTTTGTTTAATAAAAAGATTGAATGAACAGACTGAGTTACTTGATTTTTCTGTTACCGTTGCTGATGGGTTCATGTCAAACCATTGCACCTTATCGGATGGATATTCTGCGTCCAGGATACAAAGCGACTCCTATTGGAAAAAGTGGTTTGCTGATGGTAGACAATGCTGGCTCTCAACCTGCTGATTATGGCCACATTTGTAAGGGATTTGTTTCTTCGAACCTTGATTCGGCTATTTCGCTTAATTATCATACAGACACGCTGGCACCGTTGATCCTGACATACTTATCCGGTCGTTTGGCTAAAGAAGGCTATTACGATACCATCACTGTGGCTTCCAAGCGTTGGTTCCGGCCGGCCAAGACTGGTTCGCTGGATTTTTTGCGAACGGAGCCGCTGAACAATGAACAGAAAAATGCATTGAGGGATTCTTCAAGGGCTCCGTTATGGCTGTCGTTGGACCGGCTGCTGGTGCAAACAAAAACCAGTAACAAGCCTTATTCTGGTTATTCACTGGTGACAAGGGATGTAGTTGTCCGTACAGTTTGGCGGCTGATCGATGCCAGAGCGGATACACTTTGCCTGGCTTTTCAGCACAATGATACGTTATTCTGGGATAAAGCCGGAGAAGATACTCAGATGGCTTTGGACGAAATGCCTGATTTCTCAGAAACATTACCGGAAATGGCGGACTATGTGGCTGAACGGATCGCTCCGATTGTCGGACCTTATTGGGAGACAGTTGAACGGTTCTATTACATTTCCGGCAGCTACCGGTTGAAAGATGCCGTTGATTACCTCAACAAAAACAACTGGGATACGGCAGCTGAGATCTGGAAACAGGAATACGCAAAAGGTTTTGCTTTGGGATGTGGTCGCTTCAGGGCTGCCATGAATCTGATTCTTTACTATGAACGGGCAGGAATACCGGATTTGGCAATGGATTGGTGCAATAAAGCGGAGATGGCCTATAAAAAATCGATTCTTAAGCCGAGTACCTATGAAATTCATGTGTTGATGGCATGGAAAAAGGCACTTCAAGGTCGTGTAGAGGAATTCAAGAAGCTTAAAATATTCTATAATGGGAATTTAGATTGATTTTTTGTACTTTTGGCAATTAGAAACAGTCAGTTTATGAAAAAAGAGTCGTTATATCATACCCTTGATTACGCAATCAGAAAAGCCCTTGACAAATTGAAGGAAAGAGAATCGTCCGCAGCTGTGGTTGATTTATACTTGTTCCCAAATCCTGAATCTGCTGATTTTACGATTCTGGACGATGAAGACAATGTCCTGGTCAAACTATCGGTTCCGGCGTGGGAAGAACAGTTTCAGGGGTTTGACTCGGATGAAGCGTTGAAGGAATGTGAACCTTTGTTGAAAGAGATCGTATTCAAGGTCAAGGATGAAGGCTTGTTTGAGCAGCAGAATATTATTAAACCGTTTTCAGTGCTTCTTGTCGATGAGGAGATGGAAGTCGTTGCTGAACTGCTTACGCTTGATGATGAACAGCTGCTGCTGAACGACGATTTTCTCAAACACATGGATGATGAACTGGATGGATTCTATAAACAATTGATGTCTGACATGTAAAATCTGTTCAGGCGTTTTTTTTTATCAAAAAATCTGATTAGTTTTGCGCCCGCTATCAGGATCGGGACGAATTGATTGATGCAGCTCGTTTTGATCTATTCAGTTATGTTGCCGAAATAGCTCAGTTGGTAGAGCAACGCATTCGTAATGCGTAGGTCGCCGGTTCGAGTCCGGCTTTCGGCTCACAAAAACAGCTTCTCACCATCAGACGAGAAGCTGTTTTTTTTGTTTCATCCAAGGAGAGCGAGATTCCGGAATCAAGTGAATCCGTGTTCATCTGGCTGAATCGATGATTAAAAAACTGGTTTTTGAAATTTTCAATATTGTTGGGTTTCTTGTTTGAATTGTGTGAATCCTTTGTGATCATGCTATTTAGCAGGAGCTGGATCGACTGGAAAACGATCAATTCATTCTTTGTTCAACGAAAAAAGAGGTTTATCTTTACGCTTTTATTTGTCATAGTTGAAATAGAACGTATTTAATGAAGCCGATTCCGGTAACCGGAGATGCTGGGTTTACAGGATCTCATTTACATACCATTGCCTGTTGTGAAGTAGCCTGTTTGTTTTATTTAAGTTGTTGATAATCTTTATTTTCGCATTATAACAATCATGAATGTTGAAGTTAATAATTCTGAATATAAAATTTTAATTGTTGACGATGTTCTTTCAAACATCCTGTTGCTTAAGATATTGCTGTCAAATGAGCATTATCAGATTTCAACTGCGATGGGTGGAAAAGAAGCGTTGGATATAATTCAGAAAGAGAAGCCGGATTTGGTGTTGCTGGACGTTATGATGCCAGACATGGATGGGTTTGAAGTGACAAAGCAGATCAGGCAAATGCCTGAGCCATATAATGAAATTGCCGTTATTTTTCTGACAGCCCTTAATGGAACGGCAGAAATCGTCAAAGGATTCCAGGTAGGAGGCAATGACTTTGTGACAAAACCATTCAGCAAAGAAGAACTTCTTATACGTGTCAATCATCAGATTTCGCTTGAGGCTGCCAAGCGGATCATTTTGCGTCAGACGGAAGAACTGAAAAGTACCATCATGGCACGCGATAAAATGTATTCTGTCATCGCCCATGATCTCCGGTCTCCGCTAGGCTCCATGAAGATGATGCTCAATATGCTTGTTGTCTCATTGACTTCTGAGATGGTTGGGCAAGACATGTATCAGCTATTGAATATGGCCAATAAATCTATTGAAGAACTATTTTCGTTGCTTGATAATCTGCTGAAATGGACCAAGAGCCAGACTGGCCGGTTAAATATGGTCTATCAGTCTTCCGATATGGTTCCTATTGTTTCCGAGGTCGTGGATATGTTCATTAAGATGGCAGAATTGAAGCATATCAACCTGCATGTTGAAGCTTCAGGAAGCTGTGATGTTTATGTGGACAGGGATATGATAAAGAGCGTACTGAGAAACTTGTTGAGCAATGCCCTCAAGTTTACCAAGGAAAATGGTACTGTCACGATCAGAATAGCCAGTTCCGTACCAGAAGAAGAGGGGAACTGTGTCGTAAGCATTCAGGATAATGGTTGCGGAATGAGCGAAGACGCTCAAAAAAAAACTATTAAAGATTGAGACTCATTTCAGTACATTTGGTACAAATAATGAGGAAGGCTCCGGCCTTGGTTTGTTATTATGTCAGGATTTTGTGGAAAAGAATGGTGGACGCATGTGGTTTGACTCTAAAGAAGGTGAAGGTTCAATATTCTTTTTTTCAGTTCCAAAGAAACAGCTGCTTCAGCCTGAGGAAAGTCTCCTGATCAATTAACTATGTGCTCTGGAAGTCGCACGATTTGTCGAACGTTGTTTCTCCCGTTGGAGGATTATTAACAATGCTTTTTCTGGATCCGGTATAATGATATTGTGACCTGATTGGCCTTTTTGCATCAGGATCTGGGAAGATGACGTATAATAACGTCGGAAAGTTGCTTTTTGGTAAATGGTTTGGCAATGAAATCGGTACAACCGCAGTCAATGGCTCTTTTTCTGTCGTCTTCGAAGGCGAAGGCACTCTGGGCGATGATTGGAATTTCCTTGTTGGCTTCACGGATGATCAGAGTGGCCTCCAGACCATTCATTTCTGGCATTTTAATATCCATCAGAATCAAGTCAGGATGCAAATCACAGCACATCGAAATAGCTTCGACACCATTGTTTGCACGGATGAGCCGGTACATTTTCCCGATCATTGCCTCAATCAGTTTAAAGTTACTATCTGTGTCTTCGGCAACAAGGATTGTCTTATTTTGAGGGATGAAGGGGGCGTCTGCCAAATAGGCATTGGACTCGATGATTTTATCCGTAATGATGCAACTGTTCGGTAGGGTAAAACGGAAGGCTGCGCCTTTACCAAGCTGCGATTCCACTTTGATGGTCCCTCCCATCCGTTCGATGATGGACCTGCAAATCGAAAGTCCAAGCCCTGTTCCTTGTGTGAAATTGTCGGCTTTGACAAAGCGGTCGAAGACCTTGTCCAATTGATCGGGGGCGATGCCTTTTCCTGTGTCTCTAACGAAAAATTCCAGTGAATTCGTCGTTTTATTGAAACCGAACGTAATACTGCCTTTGGTCGTAAATTTAATGGCGTTATTGATCAGATTGGTAAAAACCTGGGATAATCTGTTTCTGTCGCAGAAAATAGTCAGGTCCTTGTCGCATGGTTCGTAGATTAATCTGACACCTTCCGGACATTTAATGGACATCGTATGAATGAGATCTTCGCTAAAATCGCTTAAATTGATGGGCGCATTATCAAAGGCCATAATTCCGGATTCGATTTTGGAAAGATCCAGAATTTCATTGATCAGTCCAAGCAGGCGTTCGTTGTTCGCTTCCACGATGGCATAATACGAATTGCGGTCTTCACTGTTTTCGGTTTCAGCAATGATTTTTGAGAATCCGACAATGGCATTCAGAGGCGTTCTGATTTCATGGCTCATATTGGCGATGAAAGCTGATTTCAATTTATCGGCTTCGATGGCCCTTTCTTTGGCTTCGACCAAGTCCTGTTCCATTTCTTTGGACTTGGTGATATTCTGCTCGATCGTGATGAGCAAAGGGCGCATCTCATCTTTGATGATGATCCGCAATTGATCAGTGAGCCGTTTATTACCGTTCTCGTCGGTGTCTTCAATAATACGCCTGTGTTCGCCATTGTTTTGCATGACTTTCAGGTCATCATTCCGGATGCTTTCTGCGAGGTCAGCTGGAAAGATGTCAAAATCCGATTTACCGATGATCTGACCCGTTTGACCAGCGCGAAAATCACCAGCTTCCCGGTTGCTGAATATGTAACGGAAGTCGTTTGAAATATCCTTGACCGATATGTACATGGGAATATTGCTCAGGACTGAACTCATGATTTGGTTCAGCTCCTTTACCTGTTTTTCGTAGTGGACGCGTTCTGTGATGTCTTTTCCGAATGTCCAGACCAGATTGGTTCCAGTTGAATCTTTTGTCAGGTACGAGGTGCAATCAAGCGTCTGGGCTTCTCCACCTAAATAATCGGGCTTGTTCAGGACAAAATTGACAACCTGGTCTGAGGAAATCGCTTGTTTGATCACTTCTGCCCACCGTTTGCCGCCGGCCCAACTATTCTTAAGGCTGAAGATGTTGTAGGAAGAAATGTCTTCATCCGCTTTCCAACCATATTGTTCATTAAACCGTTTATTGCCGAAAACAAGTTTGCCGTCTGTTTTCATGGCAAAAATTAAGTCGTTGGAATTAGAAACGGCTGCCGTAACGATCTCCAGTCTGTGTTGATTTTCCTTGATATCGGAGATGTTTTGAACGTATCCTTCCATGAACTTGATGCCATTTTCGTGATAGGCACTGATGATCTTGAACAGTAAGTAGTAAAGTTTATCCTTAAGGATGATCCGGCAAGTATGTGTCTCGCTCAGGGCAATTTTGTTTTCTTCCTTCAGGTAGTCGAGAAAAATAGCTTTATCCTCTGGATAAATAGTTTCCAGTAGGTCGTTTTTGGTAATCGTCTCGTATTCAGTACCACTGGACTTTGCCCCGAATATGCCAGTGTAATAAAATACCTCATTTTCGGTATTATACTGCCAATGGCCGATCATCGCTACCTTTTCAATCTCCTGAAGCTGGAGATTCGCTTTTTCCAGGTTCTGTTTCAGTAATATCCGTTTTGTAATGTCCCGGTATTGCAACAGTATGTAATTATCATCGTAACGGTAAATGATGCATTTGAAATAATACGTCTTTCCGCTGATTTGCATTTCATAATTGTCCGTTGACGTTAATCCGGTAGAAACAACTTTATCAAAATTGTTCTTGAATGCAATGGCTGTTTCTGAAGGAAGGCTATCAAAAATGCTTTTCCCAATAAAACGAGTGGTATTTTGAAGAAACCAGCGGTCTGTATGTAACACCATATCGACACATATACCATTCATGTCGATCAGAAACATGGTATCAGCGGTCATTCTCAGGATCTTGTCAGAATTGGAAGAATCATGCAGTGCCCCGGATCCTTGTGTATTAGTGTTCATTCGAAGAAACTCATTTTTGGTCACAAATGTACAATTTTATGCTAAGAAGGAGTGATACAATCAAAAATTATTTTGAAGCAAAAGCTGATTCTATTAATCATCCATAAAGGTAGTTACATAATCGGAATGTCGCATTTGAGCAATTTTAAGTTTGTAATTCAATGAATCAACTTGCTCTGTTCCCTTTTTTAGGCGCCGCGGCCTTTTCTTTTGCAAATAGAAAAAATGAGAATGAGGTTGTTCAGGAAGTGTAGGCTTGATGTCAGCTTCTTTTTTCAAGCCTGAATGGGGTGCTAAAATACCAAATGAATGGTATTGTTCCTGGCAGCCAGTGTCTCTAATTTTGTACCGATAATAAACCAGTAAACATCAATTTAAAAAATAACCAATATGTCAAGAATTGCCAGCCAGTTGACCGATCTGATCGGAAACACCCCTTTGTTGGAACTCACGAATTACAATGCAAAAAAACAATTACCAGCTCGCGTCATCGCCAAGCTGGAGTATTTCAATCCTGCCGGAAGTGTGAAAGACCGCATCGCCCTGGCAATGATCCAGGATGCCGAAGGCAAGGGACAGCTGAAGCCAGGTGCCACGATCATTGAACCGACCAGTGGTAATACGGGCATTGGACTGGCTTTCGTTTCAGCGGCCAAAGGCTATGAACTGATCCTGACCATGCCAGAAACCATGAGCATAGAACGCAGAAACTTGCTGAAGGCCCTGGGAGCTAAACTGGTGCTGACACCTGGAGCTGCCGGTATGAAAGGAGCCATTGCCAAAGCTGAAGAATTGCGTGATGCTACACCTGGTTCCATTATTTTGCAACAGTTTGAGAATCCTGCTAACCCCGATATTCACAAACGGACGACCGGTGAGGAAATCTGGCGTGATACGGACGGTCAGGTCGCTATATTTGTGGCTGGTGTCGGAACAGGCGGAACCGTCAGCGGTGTAGGGGAATTATTGAAGCAATACAATCCGGACATCAAGGTCGTGGCTGTTGAACCGGCCGAGTCACCGGTGCTTTCAGGCGGCGTTTCAGGTCCGCATAAAATTCAGGGTATCGGAGCCGGATTTGTCCCGAAGACCTTCAATGCCGATATTGTGGATGAAATTTTCCGTGTGCCTCAGGATGCTGCCATTCAAACGAGCCGGATATTGGCTCAGAAAGAAGGCTTGCTGGTTGGGATTTCCTCCGGTGCAGCTGTTTATGCTGCTTCGGAATTGGCAAAACGGCCTGAAAATGCTGGAAAACTGATCGTAGCCTTATTGCCTGATACAGGCGAACGTTATCTGAGCAGTGTGCTGTACGCGTTTGAAGAATACCCACTGCCTGAATAACATTTTCCCTGATAACTGCCTGTTTGTTTCAGACGTTTTTCCACCAAATGGGTAAACTCATAGTTTTTCAATCCCCAGTCCGGAGCAATCAACAGTTCCGGCGGGGACTGCGAAACGAAACGTTCCACGGCAATGGCCGGTTTCAATCGTTCCAGAAAGTTGACGATCAGATTGGCATAATCTGATGCTGTAAATCGTGGAATAAAACTTGAATCTTGTGCTACCTGCATGGCCAGTCTGGTGCCCCGGATGAGTTGAAGCTGATGTAACTTGAGAGTGTCCAGTGGTAATTCGTTCAGGGCATCGGCGTGTTTAACCATCTCAGTCTGATTTTCAGCCGGCAGTCCAAGGATGATGTGTGCTCCGACTGGTATGCCTCTGGCCGCCGTTCGTCTGATCGCATCGGCCGAACAGGCATAATCGTGTCCACGGTTGATGGTTGTCAGGGTTCGGTCCAGGGTGGATTCTACGCCATATTCGATTAGGACAAAAACTTGTTTTGACAAGGCTTCAAAATAGTCCAACAGGTCATCCGGCATGCAGTCCGGGCGGGTCCCGACGACCAGTCCGACTGTCTTTGGCACACTCAGTGCTTCTTCGTACAATTTTTTCAGCTGTTCCAGCTCTCCGTATGTGTTTGTATAGGCTTGGAAATAGGCCAGGTAATTCATTTTCGGGTATTTCCCGGCAAAAAAACGGATGCCTTCCTCCATCTGGACGGTCACGCTTTTTTCGGTTACACAATAGGCTGGATTAAAGGTCTGGTTGTTGCAGTAGGTGCAACCCCCATACCCTTTTACGCCATCCCTGTTCGGACAGGTAAAGCCTGCGTTCAGGGCTATTTTTTGAACTTTACCTTCAATGTGTTCGCTCAGGAACTGCTGAAATGTTCTGTATAATGGTTGCTGGTTCATTCGTGTAGCCGCAGGTACGGCTGATTCTTTAAACGTGTGTACTGGTTCTCTGCCGTCGCTTTTTTATGGTTCGACATAGTCTCAACGTACACTCCTTTTTGTCATCGCTGTTTAAAACGTCCCAAAATTATGGATTTTAAATGTGATTGACAGGACAATCGGTTGCATTTTCGTATTTTTGTATTCTTTACGAGCTGTGGACCTTCCTGCAGCATCGTTGAATAAAATTAGTTACGCATGAAACGACTTTTTACGATTCTTTTGTTGGTTTTTTCAGTCACCTCCATGATGGCTGGGAACAATCTCCTTTCCCTTGATTCTATTATTGCAGGTGCTTATAAACCAGAGAAATTGCCTGATTTTTGTCCCATGCAGGATCCAAGCTTGTACTCCAGTTTGGATGAAACCGGAACAAAACTGAACAGCTATGTTTACCAGACAGGCAAACTCAAAGAAACGATGCTTGATCTGACAAAGGCCAGGGGATCGAAACTGAAAAAAATTGCCGGTTACAGTTTCAATGGTCAGGAAACAAAAATCCTGATTTGGGAAGAAGAAAGGCCCATTTATAGACATTCGTTTCTGACGGAATATTATGTCTATGATCGAAAACGAAACTTGATTGAGCCACTTTCCGAAAAAGGGAATCAACGGGATGCCAAATTCTCACCTGATGGTCGTTCGATTGCGTTTGTGCGTGACAACAATCTGTTCATCAAACGACTGGACTTTGGCTCGGAATTGACAGTGACCACCGATGGAGCCATGAACCGCATCATTAATGGTGCAGCTGACTGGATGTACGAGGAGGAAGCGGTCATGACCGCAGCCTATGCCTGGTCTCCGGATAGTGAATGCCTGGCCTACCTTAAATTTAATGAGCGCTCAGTCCCTGAATATACGTTTACTTTATACGGAAACGACCGGATGGGCGGAGAGGCACCAGTTTACTATCCTGGTTTCAGGACATACCGATATGCATCTGCCGGAGATACGATCTCCACCGTCACCGTTCATGTTTATCAGCTGAAGATACGCTCTTCCAGAAAGTTGAGTGTGCCTGTGGATGCCGATGGCTACATTCCGCGGATACGATTCACTCGCAGTAACAATCAGTTGGCTGTCATGACGTTAAACCGCAACCAGAATGAATTTAAGCTCTTTTTTGTCAATCCGAAGTCTGGCG